>PMLN01000091.1 GCA_003158885.1 Anaerolineae bacterium | reverse complement strand
TAGCGGGGCTAAGATCAGAATCTCTATTCTTCCTGATAAAGTGGAGGGCACATTTGTATTTGCGCAATCGATTATAAGGATTAGAGTTAATTCCACAAAAACCTCTCCGGAAGAAGTTTTTAGTTTTTTACGCTCAAGTACTGGTCAACTATTAATTCGTCGTTACACTGTCTCAGGTTCTACAATTCCACATATATCAGTTCAAAGCTTGAGGAATTTACCAATATACCTTCCAAAGCCTGGTAAATCCGCCCCTGAAACTGAACTTAGCTCCGCCGCAAGAGCTAAATCTCAAATTGAAGATGTAATTCTTCCAAAATTAAAAAAACTTCAGGCATCAAATTCAAAAAATGAGACTGAACAAGAAGAGATTGCTCGCAGGCTTCAACAAATAGCTTCAGAACTTGCGCCGCCGAAGTTACATGAACGAGTAGTGGCATTTTATCCAACACCAATTGCCATGCCATATCGCCGATTTATTGATGCAANNTGTGCTTAGATTACGAGATGTTTATGAATCGATAGTTCATTTTCTTTACAACGTAATGTTGGCTGATGCATTCCATCGTCTAGATGCCAAAAAATATTTTGTTCAAGACGCTGGCGCACGTCGGGCTTATAACGGATTTTCAATGAGTTCGCGTTTAGATTTCATAAAAACCATATTGGAATTAGCAAAGGATAATTCTGGAAATGATCTGTTCATTTCAGAATTGATCAACACCTCCATACTTGACAGCGCGTACCAATTACAGGATGACTTCCGAAATAAGATTTCACATACTGCTACGGCAACAGAAAGACAACAGATCAATCTAATCAAAACGTATCAACCAGTTGTCGATGCAATTCTTTCTGATCTGGATTTTTTGGCTAATTACAGAATGGTCAGGATTCCATCGTTACACAACAAGCACGGCAATCTATATTACCGAATGGAAGTGTATATTGGCGTGGTTCCAGATATGCTTGAGGAGCCATTAACAGATGAGAAGATAACCAAAATCGACTCCGAACATCTTGCTATTCTAGATGCAGACAACAATGCGTTGGATTTGTATCCAATGTATCAAAGGTTGGCTTCAGATGAAACCCACCATGAGACACATGTGTGCTTTTTTAAACAACGAAAAGCAAAATCGCTATTACTAGAAGGTGAAAGTGTTCAAGGTGCGTTTCCCGTGAACTTGAATGGCTATGATGAATTTGAGCTGTTTCAGAAGAAGATTTTGGATAAAATGCCTGATGAGCCATAAATATCGTGCCTATTGTTCTTATGCTCCAAGTCTCGCGCTCGACGAACATAGGCGCATTGTCGCCCATCTGGATGGCTTGCAGGCGAAGGTCAACGCCCTGCGAGAGTTACAGTCCGCGAGCGTGCCGAGAAGCTGCGCCAGAAGAAGGCCAATTTCTTCAATACGTTCACGCCTGTGGCACGCGAGATTTTGAACGAGTTGCTGGATAAATACGCCGATTATGGCATCGGCGAGTTCGACCAGTTGCCGCGTGTGTTGCAGGTTTCGCCGTTTGACCAGTATGGCTCAACCTATGAGATTTACCAATTGTTCGGCGGCGCGGAGAAGTTGCTGCAAGCAGTGGATGAGTTGCAAAAGTATTTATATGAGTAATTTTCATGTCGCTGCGAGCCGTGAAGTGGCAAGCAATCTTCTGTTTGAGGGAGCAGCTCCAAGAAAGAGGAGATTGCTTGCCAGAGGCACGCTTCGCGGTCGTCGGGACACTGAAGAACTCAGTGCAGGCGAACACCCTCCTCGCCTTCTGCGCCTCGTGGCGCAGAAGCAGACGAAGGTGGCACGAAGCCACCCCGTCTAGAATGACATGAGGCGGTGGATGAGTTGCAGAAGTTTTTGTATGAATAATGACTGGAATGGAATACCTCATGAACATATCGCCAGGAAATGGTAAACGTCTCAGTAAAGCCTATATTGACCGTGAGCCAGCTCTTAATAACACCAAGCCCAATGGACCGTTCAGACCATCGGGCGAGGGGCACGAAGGCGACCTGCTCATTTTTGTGCCGCGCAATACAATAAGCAGGGTGATCGACCGAATGACCGGAGGCTACGGTTATTCTCATCTGGCTATTGATTGTGGGGAAATAGACCAGCCAACCAGCCGGCATGTGATGATCGAAGCAACCATGAGCGATGTTGTGCATTATGCGTATCAGGATGAATACGGCGAGCGACCTTTTGTGCGCATTCCTCTCAAAAAAACCGGGGTGAATGTGGGACAGTTCTGCGAGTGCGTCCATTCCAGGCTCGGCGAAAAATATGGCGATATGGAAGTTTTAACTTTGGGTATTCTTGACAACCCCGCCAGGCAGATTTGCAGCGACCTTGCTACGAACTGTCTTCCAGAAGAAATGCGCAAGGAGTTTGTGAGCTGCCACCGGGCAACGGTCATCCATCCACTATCTGTGGTACTGCATGAAAAATCAGCCACGGCTCTTCGCCTCTTTATCAGCCCGAATGGATTCGTCGAATATTTTGGAGCACCCAGAGGAAAGGATCTCGAAGGACCTGATCAACTGGTTGAACCTCATCCTCAGGACAGCCGCAGCGCCGTCGGAATCTCACCGAAAATTTGGAAGCATGGAGTTGCTCTTCTCATGCATGGATGGCGCC
>PMLN01000062.1 GCA_003158885.1 Anaerolineae bacterium | reverse complement strand
TTTCTGCCTGCTTTTTGGGGAGAAACACCTGGAAACTGATTGGGTGCGGCTCCCCAAAAAATGAGTTACACGCTTTTGGATTAAAGCCGGTAGTTATACGGTTACTTCATCGGGTAGGATAAAATTTTCGTTAGCCTTGATTACTTTGGCGGGCACATCAAAATTGAGTGCAGAGCCTACCAACTGCTCAGAATACTTTTTGATGGCCTGATCCCAATATTTCTTTGTAACATAATAGACTCTTGCTCCACCCAATTCATGTTGAACATCCGGCCAAGGATAACTGGGCTGCGCCATACCTAAGAAACCAATGCGCCAACCATTATAGCTTTCATAGGTGGACCAAAATTCCTTTTGGCCGAGAATTTCAAAAGCATGATAAGCCTTGCAGTAGAAGAGAGCCGCGCCCAAGCGCCCGCCGCGATGGAAGGTCATCGTATGATGGCTGATGTTGATGTCTTCATTCATCAAGCGGCCATTGACCAAGCCGGCCAACTTGCCATCTATCATCCCTATAAGTACATACGGATCTTTGATGCGTTTGCGGTACCAACCGAGCAGCTCGGCGTAAACCCTGGCGCCGACAATGTCATAGAAATCATGCTCGACATCCATGACTTTCCGGACAAATTGCATCAATACCTTGGCTTCTTCTATCTTCGCCTCCCGAATGTACATTTGCTCACCGGTCTTGAGCTTGATGGTCGCGGCAGGCCACGGCTTTTTATCCATTGGGTAGCCCTGGAGCAAAGGTTCGATATCGCGAACGTTGAGAGTGTATTCTTCGGTAGTGACTGGCACAGGGGGTTCCAAACGCATGGTTCAAATCTCCTTTTGAAGTAATTTTTCAGACTGGCACAGTATATCCATTCCTGGATTAAATATCAAGATGAAGAAAGTAACTTGTGCTTTCATACACTATGACAAGGAAGGTAAAATTGAATTTTCGGATAAAATTTCGTAAGTTTTCCACGAATGACCCGGGCTGGCAAGTTTGCGGTATTTTTAAAAATCAAGGCGGTGAAGTCGTTAATAAATATGCCTACACAAGCTGGGGATCGATCCACCAGCTTGGTGATACTCATCATCCCGCTCTTGGCATAAAGAATCGATATACCACCGAGGGGGTCGAGGGAACGCCGTCTCGCCAAAACACGGTTCATATTTCGGATTGCTGGAAAACAGGAAGTTAGTATTGACTGCCAGTATAATCACATAAAATCGGCCAGTTTGGTCAAACAAGTTATTTTAGAATATCGAGGACAACATGCGCGAAGTATTTGCGGAAATTGAAGCCTGGCGTAGGGAAGGCAGGTCTATTGCCTTGGCAACGAATGTCAAAAAGGATGGCGTGTTACTGCGCCCGTTGGGCGCTAAGATGGCGATGACAACTTCTCAGGAAATTGCAGGGTCGGTGACCGGCGGCTGCATCGAGGGTGTGGTGTATGAAGAAGCGCAGGCCGTGATCAAGAGCAGTGTGCCGAAACTTTTACATTATAGGGCGACGAGTGAGGAAATCCCGTGGGAAGTTGGGCTGAGTTGTGGAGGCTCGCTGGATGTGTTCGTCGAGTCGTTGGATTCGCCGCAATGGCGGGCAGTGTACCCGTTGTTGAAGAACTGCCTCGATGAAAATCGGTTGGTGGCGATAGCAACGATCATCGCGGGCGCTGGGTTGGGCAATAAAATTCTTATCTGGCCGGATGGGCAAGCCTTTGGAAGTTTGGGGGAGGCCACGCTGGATGCGGATGTAGTGCATTGGGCCCAAAGACAGATGCGCGTGCAGGAAACAGGCTGGAGGAGTTTTGGCGCGGTGGATGTGTTCGTAGATGTTTTACCTCCCCCATCCAGAATGATCGTCGTTGGTGCGGTACATATCGCCATTCCATTGGTAACGCTTGCGAAGACGCTTGGATATCACACAATTGTAATTGACCCGCGCGAAGCCTTCGCCACACGGGAACGTTTTCCGCATGTGGATGAACTCATCACCGAATGGCCTTCCGAGGCGCTTGAAAAACTGCGCCCAGACGAGAGTACTTATGTTGTGGTTATCAGTCACGATGAAAAACTGGATAATCCTGCTTTGAAAGTTGTGCTCACATACCCGGCTCGGTATGTGGGTGTGCTTGGCGCGCGAAAAAATCTTAACGAACGATTTGCGGCTTTGCGTGAACTTGGCGTGACGGATGAACAACTTGCTCGTTTGCAAGCGCCGATCGGCGTGCAGTTGGGGGCAGTCAGCCCGGAGGAGATTGCGCTATCCATTTTGGCGGCGATGGTTGCCGCGCGGCACGGGTTGCCGGGGTTCCAAGGTTCTTCCACAAATCTCATTGCCACATCCCCTGTTCAGGTATAAACATTCGGGTGATTTATAATATCTGTGAGTTTTTTCCCAGGGTCCACCATCTCCTTGCCCTTGCCGAGTTTATCGGGATCGTTGAAGTCGGTCTGGTCAATGACACCCTTGAGACTGTTTTCCTTGGCGAGAGCGGCGATGATGACGTTCATCTTGTTGCCGATGTCTTTATTGCCTTTGGCTGCCACCATATCTGTGAAGCTTCCGCCCTTGGGAATGACGATCAGCGGGTTTTTCTGCCCCGCATATTTGTCAGAGACGTATTTTACGAATAATAAAACGAGGACATAATCCTTGTACTGCGAAGCATCCATCCCGCCGCGCAATTCGTCGCAGCTTGCCCAGATAAAGGAGTAGAGTTCGGATTTTTTGA
>PMLN01000266.1 GCA_003158885.1 Anaerolineae bacterium | reverse complement strand
GCCCATGGTCGGGTCGCCCATATCACCCTCGATCTCTGAGCGAGGGACAAGAGCCGCGACCGAATCGATCACGACCACATCCACTGCACCCGAACGGACAAGTGTCTCTGTAATTTCAAGTGCTTGTTCGCCGGTATCGGGTTGTGAGACCAATAAGTTATCAATGTCCACGCCGCACTTGGCCGCATAACCGGGGTCGAGCGCATGTTCCATATCAATGAAGGCTGCCGTGCCGCCGTGGCGCTGTGCCTCCGCCACGATGTGCTGGCAAATGGTGGTCTTGCCCGATGATTCAGGTCCGAAGATTTCCGTGATCCGTCCGCGCGGCACGCCGCCAACGCCGAGGGCAATATCCAGCGAAAGCGAACCGGTTGAGATGGCCTCTACGTTCAACATGCTTTGCGCTTCGCCCAGTTTCATGATGGAACCTTCGCCGTACCGTTTAATAATATCGCCGACGGCTTTATCCAGCACCGCGCGCTTGGCGCTGTCTACTTGCGGGGTGGCATTTCCTTCGGCTTTTGCTGCAGATGATTTGCGTGGGGACATGTTTTCTTCTCCAAATACAAGTGTTCAGGGTAAATAGTTTATAGGCAAAGTATAGCACATATGTTCAGTACGTCAAGGGTTTGGCAAGGGCGGCGGCGTGATCGGCAAAACATACTTCGTCGGCGCGGGCGGGGGCGCTAAATTAAATCCGGGCGTGCCTCGATAGGTGAAGTACGTAACCTGTCCGGGGTAGATGCGCATCCAATCCTGCACCTCCCTGCCTTCATAGTTGAAGTTCACCTTGTAAAGTCCGGCGGGCAGGTCGCTCAAGACCAGGTTCTCATCGTAGTACGGGTCGTGGTTGACCGGTCCCGGCCCGTATGTTTTGACCATGTGGGAATCATTCGTCACCGTATTCGTGACATACACTTCCAATTGCTGGAGCGTCATGCCGCTATCGTCGCCGATATTGCCGACCAGGACTCCCCAGCCTTGCGGCGGCGCCATCCATAACTCGGGATTATAGGTATCGTAGAATGAATTGTATCCAAGCCGCACTTCGAAGTGTACATGCGGGCCGGTCGTGTGTCCCGTCGAGCCCACCAGCCCGATCACATCGCCGGTTTTTACATGCTGGCCGACGATGGCGATGATCTTGCTCATGTGTGCGTAGACGGTATAAAGCTGCTGGTCTTCGAAGCCGAAATCCATGCGGATCACAACCGCTTGTCCGTAGGGATCGTCGTGATTGCCGGGGGCCTCCGTCAGCAATCCCCAATTGGCCCAAATAATCGTGCCAGGCCCTGCCGCTAAAATGGGTGCGCCATACGGCGCATCGATATCTACGCCGGTATGGATAAAGGGCGGTGTAAATATTCCTCCGTAACGATAATCGGCCAGCGGCCAATTGACCTGGTCGGCCGCGATCGGACGCGCGAAGTAAAAGTGATCGTACGGTGAGACTGCCCACGGGATTGGATACAGTGGTGGACGCCAGCCTGAGACCGGCGCCGCGCCGGGCGTCGGTAGATAGAATTGGAACGGGCCTAACGTGGGCGTGGCTCCATCGTTCTGAACCAGAGTCGATGAACTGTTATCCATTTGGATTACGGGTGTTTGTGTTGCACTGACCCCGATATTCATTGAACAGGCGCTCAGCAATAAAGCCAATAATAATAGGAAGATCTTCATGGTTTTTTCAAAGTCCATGCTGAAACTATGTTTTGTCATTTTCGCAGTACGCCAGGAGAAAAAATCTTTGCGCTCGCCTGCCCTCGCTCTTCGAGGGTTGCGCCTTTGCGTGCAGAAGCGCAGGACTTCTTTGCGCTCTTCGCGTGCTTCGCGGTTCGTTCTTTGGCTTTGAGAAAGTCATGGGAGGATGTCATTGCGAGGCTGCCTCCTGATCGCTGAACGCTGGACTGCTTCGCTTCATCATGGAACAACCGTTGGCGGCGTGGATGTGGGCGGCGGCGTGTTCGTTGGCCCGGGTGTACGGCTTGGTATGGGAGTGATCGAGGGCGTCAGTGTGGGCGGCAGGACGGGTGTTGCCGTGTACAGCGCTTCGGGCGGGTATAGCTCGAGCATGGCCGAATACCAGTCCAGCCCGCTGATTAACGCGAATTCGGTGAAGCGCGCCCCTGCATAATAGTTGCGCCAGTTTGGCAGCGCCGGCAGGCGTTCCCAGCCATAGGCCTGGGCTAGTGCTGTAAAGTCTATCCAATAACCCGGCGGCACGGAGCCGTATTCTCCACCCGCCTCATAAATGATTGGGTCGAGGTTGTAGCGTGCATTTAGATCCCAGGGTGGGATTTGCATGGGTTGTCCCTGACTGCCGTCCTGCTTCTGGGCGCGGATGTACAGCCTCCAATAGGTTTGCGAACCCACGTCTTCGCGTGTCACGGCCATCCACCCGGCATTGATCATCAAGGAGTTAAGCGCGAAGGCCCTGCCGGTGTACAGCCAGTCATTGCCGAGACCGGGATCGAGCGCGGTCGTGAGCGGCACGTAGGCATTCTCGAGACTTGCCAGTGCGTCCCAGCCCGCCTCCTTGACCACGCGCTCGCGTAACGACTCGAAGGATTCGTTCACGAGGTCATGCAGTTGCGGATAGGGCGCTTGCACGCTGGGCAGCGGCACCAGGTACCAGCGCTGCGAAGGAACCCCCTTCACCGCCGATATGACCGGCTCCCATAGGGGTTGAGGTGTTTGCGCCGCGGCTTGCTTGTAGTTGTCCGGCAGTGGATTGGGCATGGGGATGTTCGGCCAGATGAGGCCGCGCAGGGTTCCGGGTAGGGGCGTGGGCAGCAGCAGTGGATTTCCCTGCGTGGTATAGGCTGTGATCAATTGCTGGTTCGCGCCGGTCACCGCCGCCACGATTTCATCCCCATTCTTATTCCAGGCCGGCCAGTCGCCATCCCCCACCCATTGGACGGTGCGATTGGACTGGGTCGAATCCCAAACATAAATTCCGCTGTTATCCGTGTTTTGCGAGGCGGAGCCGGCCCATGCCAGTTGTGTACCGCTCGGATTCCAGGCGGGATGGCTCTCTGCGATTTGCGGCGTTTGGCTGATGTCGCTGAAGCGATCCGCACCGATCTTATCGAGGTCGGCCAGCCAGACATCATCGTCGCCCGTCCGGTTAGAGACGAAGGCAACCTGTCTTCCGTTCGGTGCCCAGGCCGGTGAATGGCTCGTCGAAGAATCGTCCGTTAGGACGATCGGTTTTTGGTCGGGATGGGTCAGGGATAACAAGGCGATTTGCAAATTGCCGTTCTGGTAGGTCTCAAAGGCCAGCCAGGCCAGGTCAGGCGACCAGGTGGGTGCGGAATTGTAGGTTGGACTATCGGTAAGTTGTGTGACCTTGCCGCTTTGGATCTCCAGCGCATATAAATTCCAGAACCCGTTGCGGTTGGAGGCAAAGGCGATCCGTTTCCCATCCGGGCTCAGTGCGGGCTCGCTGTCGCTCCATTCCCCGGAGGTCAGGCGGGTCAGCGTCAATTTGCCAGGTGCATAGGCGAAGAGATGTGCATACCCGTTCTCCTCGATGGACAGGATCATCACATCGCCGGGTTTGATGGGTACGGGTGTGGCCGAAGGCGTGGAGGTGGCCTGTACCAGCGTTGGCGTGGGCGTTAAGGTGGCTTGCGGCGCGCAGCTAATCAAGGTCAAACCCAGGATAAGGGTGATCAACAGCAGTCTAAAACTACTCTTCCACGTCATTGCGAGGAGCGTTCTTTGCGACGTGGCAATCTCCTGTTGGTATCGGCCTACTGTTGTATCCAAACTACTCGCATTCCGTTTTATAGTTTTATAGAAATATGCCATTCATCATCAATTCGCGGAGGGTACATTAAAGGTGTACAGCACCGGCGCGGCCTGCGGCCCCTCCGGATAAAACAACTTGGCTTCGATCTTGAACGGGCTGGCCTTTGCGCCGCGCAGGTGCATTGTGAATTCCAGTTTCCAGCCCATCGGCTCGACGATGCTGGCGGTCGCCACCTCCTCGCCTTCCGCATCGGTCAACAGGACTTCGATATAAGGACGGGTTTGGAAGGGCGTGATCTCGATATCTACCCGTACGCGTTCGCCGTCCGGGTACGGCTCGGCAGTCAGCGACGTAATGTGCGTCTCTTCGGGTGTCATGCGTTGCAGGTTGTCTTCGGGGAAGAAAAAAGTCATAGGTGGAATTATAACAAGTTCCTTGGAGCGGCCTGGTTTTGTAAGTTGGATGTAATGGAGGTGTTGTTATTGGTGAGGGAAAGTGTATAATCTATATATAGTTCTTTGCGCTGAATCTTCTTTATAACAATCCAAATTTTAGGGAATAAATTGGCTTAACTTATTTGTCAGAATTCTATCTTGTTTTACATAAAGGAGCATAAAATGTACATTGATCCCAATACGGGTGGTATGTTGTTTCAGATTTTAGCGTGTACATTGGTTTGTGCACCGATTGTTATAGTGATTGGGATAGGTGGAATAGTGTTGTACTTCGTTAGAAAGAATAAGAGGAATCAGAAAACCGATTCCACAAATAGCCCTAATTCATAAGTTCTTTCCACTTTTCGCTTGTAATTAATGGCTTGCTTTTGACCAAGTCATTGTGTAACTTATTTAATTTCTTCCACCATTTTCATCTTGCCGTTTGTAAGAAGACTTTGGAAGTCTCCAAGACTTCCAAAGTCTCAATCTGCGTAATCCGTGAAATCTGTGGATAAATCTTTTATCCGTGCTTCTTCTGGAACTCGCGCATGAACTGCGTCAAGACTCATGGGAAATACGACATTGAAACATCCCTTACCCCCTTACCCCCTGCCTCATTTTCCCATCAGCAAGAATCCAAAGAATTTACCCAAGTCACGCAGGCGCGGCCAGAAGGCCGGGACGCGTTTGCGGTAATCCAAATACGATCCTCCGAAACGCTCGATCAATTCCTTCTCTTCGACCAGCCGAATCCAACCGAATAGCCCCAGCGGAGCGAAGAGGATGAACGCCATCGAGTTGGCATTGCCATTCAGCAGAGCCAGGCCGATGATCACGCGCAAGACCCCCGCATAAACGGGATGCCGCAGGACGCTGTAAATATTCGCATCCACGATCCTGCCTTCTTCCGGATAATAAACGTAGAGCAGCGCCAGGTTGTCCATGCCGAAAGCCGATATCCCGCGCACCCACAGCATCACACCCACGATCAACATCAGCCAGCCGAGAGCCATGAATACGATGCTCCACCAGCCGCGCGGCACGAACGGGCCGTTCATATAGCCTGCGTGCGCAACGGCGGACATGATGAGCGCCAGCCCCGGAATGCCGAAATGAGCGAAGGCGTTGCGATAGGCAAGTTCTTTATATTTTTCCTGATATGCTTTCTTGCGAGTGAAGAAAAAACGTAATACCAGAAATCCCAGCGCGATGACAATGATCTGGCTGTCAATGCTCCAGGTGGGGATATTATCTGTGATGACGAAATACAGGCTGACCAGCAGGAACCAGCCCAAAACGTACAAACCCACCCGCAGGCTGCCGCCCTGCGTGTTCAAGTCCGGCACGTGCTTGCGAAGCTGCTCCATGCCTTTTATATCCATTCTTTCCTCCTGTCTGGAATCTCAGGTTATACCGAAGAAATACATTTTTAGTATAGTGCGCTTATTGGAAGTGTCAAGCCTTAATTGCCGATGTTCCATGGATTTACCAAAGTCGGGAAACCCTTAACGCGAATTATGCGAATTTACGAATGCCGCGCATAACCCATGGAAAATCGGCGGAATAACCCATGTGTGGGATTCCCGAAATCACGTCTGAATTTCAGAGAACGAACCGCGAAGCCCGCTAAGCGCGCAAAGATTTCTTTTTTCTTCGCGAACTTTGCGCCCGCCTGCCCTTTGTTATTTGATGGTTGCGTCTTTGCGTGGATACCTCCTTCATTTCCCATTCATTGTTCACAACCCCCGATTCCCAATTCTCGAATCCCGATTCCCCAATTAACAACCATCCCAGCCCATACAGTCAGGGTAGGCCTGGATTGGCCTCTTCTTTGCGTGGTTGCCCCTCCGTCTTCGGTCAAACCATGACCCATGATCCAATTACCAATTACCAATTACCAATTCCCATTCCCCTTTCCCTTTTTAAAGTTGCATTATCCTATTAATTCGGGTATCCTCGAATGGATGCAGCCTTCGCTATTCGCCTCGGTTCAGTGGACGGTTTCGACGCTTACCAAATATATCCGTGACCTGCTCGAAACCGATCTGGCGCTTCAGGATGTCTGGGTGCAGGGCGAGATTTCGAACCTCTCACGTCCCGCCTCGGGACATATTTATTTCACGCTCAGGGATGCCGGCGCCTCATTACGCTGTGTGCTGTGGCGGACCGAGGCTTTGCACCTTAAACGATTCCTTCAAGAGGGGTTGGCGGTTGAGGTGCATGGCAAAATTGGAGTCTATGAAGTCGGCGGACAATACCAATTCTACGCCGATCAAATCCGGCCGGTGGGGGAGGGCGTCTTATATCAGGAATTCCTGCGTCTGAAAGCCATGCTGGAGGCCGAAGGCCTCTTTGACTCGCAGCACAAACGACCCATCCCGGCCTTTCCAAATCGCATTGGTATCGTGACCTCGCCCACCGGTGCGGCCTTGCGCGATATGCTCACCGCCCTCCGCCGTCGTTTGCCGCTTGTGGAGGTCATCCTGGCGCCTTCGCTGGTTCAGGGTGAGGATGCGCCGCCCAAATTGGTGGAAGCCATCCACTCGCTCAACCACCTCCAGCCGCTGCCGGATGTGATCCTCCTGGCGCGCGGCGGCGGTTCAATCGAAGACCTGTGGGCCTTCAACGATGAAAGCGTCGTGCGCGCCGTGGTTTCTTCCGGGGCTCCCATCATCTGTGGTGTAGGACACGAAACCGATTTCACGCTTTGCGATTTCGCCGCCGATCTGCGCGCCCCCACGCCCACAGCCGCTGCGGAACTGGCGACCCCAACCACGCTTTCCGATCTCTCCTCGACGCTCGAAACCCTCGACTCCCAGCTTTCGAATCGAATGCTGGATTTACTTTCAGCGTGGCGTGACGGGCTTTCTGCGCTCAAGGATCAATTGCGCTTCTTCTCTCCTACCCGCCGTATTCAATCCGATGGACAGCGTCTGGATGACCTTGCCCATCGTCTTGCGGTTGCGCAAGCTCATCGTCTGGCGCTCGAAGCGAATCGCCTGGCAGGCTCCCGCAAACGTCTTGAGACGCTCAATCCGCTTCAAGTCCTGGGAAGAGGCTATGCGCTCGTCACGCGTCGCGCAGACAACGTCTTGGTCAGCAAAGTTGCCCAAGCCCGCGACGGCATCCGTGTGCGCGTCTCGGATGGCGAGTTTGATGCGGATGTCACAAATCGTAAATCGTAAATTGGAAATCGGACGGAGTTTTTATGCCAAAATCTTCTTCTCAAAAATCTGTGGATGAATTAACCTATGAAACCGCCTTCGCGGAATTGGAAAACATTGTCGCCGCCCTGGAAAATGAACAGAGTTCTTTGGATGAGTCGATGAAACTCTATGAACGCGGTCAGGCGCTGGTCAAGCGCTGCGCGGCCATCCTGGATAAAGCCGAATTGAAAGTCAAACAATTGACTGGCGATAAGCTGGCCGATCTTGAAGAGGCGGAATGAATCTTGTCGGCATTCTCCACAATGCTGTCTTGCTCAGCGCCTTGGTCGCCTGGTTTACCGCGCAGGGCTTGAAAGTTCCGATGGAATATTTTCGTTCGCGTCACTGGCAGTGGGCCATGATGCTCGCTGCCGGCGGCATGCCGAGTTCCCATTCGGCCTTGATCGTTGGTGCCACGCAGGCCATTGGCTTGCACCAGGGCTACGATAGTCCGCTCTTTGCCTTGGGCGTGGTGATTTCCATGATCGTCACGTACGACGCGGCGGGCGTGCGCCGTCAGGCGGGCAAACATGCAGAACGCATCAACATCCTCTTCGATGAATTGATGCGCGGCCAGATGCCCGATGAAAAGGAACTGCGTGAGGTGCTGGGTCACACGCCCTTGGAAGTGATGGGCGGAATCTTGTTGGGGATTGTGGTCGCAACGCTTATGTGGTTGATTGGCAAATGATTTATTATTACTGATGTTACGCAAAACGTAGGGGCAGGTTTTACACCTGCCCGTCTGTCCGGGTTTTACACCTGTTACATACCGTTCTGAAGGTTTTAGGAAAAACCTGCCTGAATTACGGTAACCTTCGGAACGTTTTGTGTAAGGTGAGTTATTAAATGTTATTGCGAGGAACTGCGCGGGTTGAGTAGCGAGCGTATCGAAACCAAGCGGCGGCCAGGCACTGTGTTCTCCCAATGTGGCAATCCCATGTTTGTGGGTTGAGTGAGATGACACGTGTAAACTCTATACCCCTCTGCCTTCTTGATGCATCCTAACGGGTGGTTTTCAACCGGCGTTGGATCGCCTTGATCAATTCTCCCACTTCGGGCACGCGTAAGATGAACACCATCAGCGCATAGACCATTCCACCTGCGATGATGCCCACCGGCGCCACGATCCAGACCGAATAATTCGAACCCCATTGCAGCCAGCCCAGGATGATTCCGCTCATGACGGCTGTCGCCAGCGCGGCTTGTAGGAGTCCGCGCCCAATGTTTAACGTTTCCAATCCTTTTAAACGCCTGCGCATCAAAACAAAGAGCGCACTCATTTCCAAAGCTGTTGCAAATGACATGGCCAGCGCCAGCCCGCCGTGCGGCATCCAGCCCAGGCTTGCAAACAACGCCGAAAATGCGAAGCTGAAAACGATATTGAGACTCATGGCAATCGTCCCGACGATGACCGGCGTGCGTGTATCGTGCAGGGCGTAAAAAGCACGTGAAAGAATTTCGACCACGGAATGTCCTACCAGCCCAACGGTGTACCACAGCAAAGCCCACGCCACCATGTTTGTGGAATTTACATCGAATTTGCCGCGCTGGAATAACAGTGCAATGACCGGGTAGCGCAAAAGGATCAATCCCAGCGTGGCGGGCAGTGAAAGCAGCAAAACGCCGCGCAAGGTCGAGGCCAGTGAATGGCGCATCTCGCCCAATTCACCGCGTGCCACTTGTGCGGAAAAAGTCGGCAGGGCGGCGACAGCGATGGCTTGTGCGATGGCGACTTCGGGCATGGTCATGATTTGGAAGGCATAGGTTAACGAGGAAACCGAGCCTACCGGTTGCCCCGAGGCAATGATCGTATTGATCAGGAAGTTGATCTGCACCACGGCCACGCCGAGCAGGCGCGGCCCCATCAATAACAATACTTCCCGCACCGAAGCATTGTCCAATCCAAACGAAAAGTTGAAGCGCCATTCTGGCAGGCGCAGGAGCTGTGGAAGCTGGATGCCGACATGCAGGAAGGCGCCCAGCACCGCGCCCCATGCCAGGCCGTAAATTCCCATGACAGGCACAAAGAAGATCAATCCGATGATATATCCGACCCATAACATGGTCGAGGCCAGCGCCGGCAGCAGGAAGCGCTGGTGTGCGTTCAGCGCGCCCATCACAATTCCGCTGACGCCGAAGATCGTCGGTGCGATCAGCAGTATCCGCAATAGCGAAGCCGTCAATTCCTGCTGCTGCGAAGAGAAACTCGGCGCGAGGATGTATTTCACGACTTGCATTGAAAAGATTGCAGAGAAGATGCTGACCAGCGTAAGCGCCAAAACGACTAGGTTGATGACGGCGGATGCCAGCTTCCAGGCCGA
>PMLN01000276.1 GCA_003158885.1 Anaerolineae bacterium | reverse complement strand
ACCTGCATTAAGCTTTGTTGACCAGGCTCTTCAGCAAACTTTACTTCAAATTTTGGCGGGAGGACAAACTCTTTGCCTTCGTAATCAATGAAACCGCCTATTTCTTCCAGAGATTTTTCCAGGGCGGTTAATCGCTCGTAATGAAATTTCTCAAATTCACTTAATTGGTTAAATAACTGGCTGGTTGCGGGTATGCGTTTGGCCGCGTTCGCATAAGTTTCCATAGCGATCCGTTCATTTTCTTTGACAACGCGGACTGCATCTAACAGGTTTGGTGTATTCATTAGTCTCTCCTTAGGGTTGATCCAGCTGCTTTGCCCTGGCGTGCTGCGGAATCATTCTCTCCAAGCTGCCAATGTAGGGCGTTCTGCAGAATTATTCTGGATAATGACCTGTAGTCAGAATTATACGATGAACGTGATGAAACGGCAAACCAATGCCTGCACACGGGTGCGCTGTCAAGAGAGGTAACGGCGAGGGGCGAGTTCGATTAGAGCCTATGGTCGCGGGCTCTAGCTTGCCTGCTCTTGCCTGTATGTTTATATAATACCCACGGTCACNNAATTTGTGACCGAGTGCGGTATATGCAGCGTATAACACCGTTTCTCACTGCTCTTGACGTCTGGCGCCATTGAGCCATTGCAGCAATTCCAGAGTCATTGAACGTTGGCGGAGCATTGAGCCGACATTATTTCTTCAACCATTCCACATCAATAAGCGATAAAACGGATTCAAACTCCGAGTCGCTGGTCAAGAGAACTGCGTTATTACGGATGGCTGCGACAACGGCAAAAGCAGCTGCATAGGAAAGAGCATGACCGGCTTTGATGTGCGCTGCATCGAAAACAACTTGCTCATCGGCAGGCAGCACCTCGATGGGAAGTTGACGAATCAGTGCGAGCGCATCCTGTGACTTGGTTACACCGCCGCGCCGCTCAATGATATAGAGCAGCTCTCCAAGATTGATGCTGGAAACAAATAAACGGCACTTCTCATTTACAGCGTTTTTCAAAAGACTTTCGACTTGGGACGCGCCTGCTTCGTCCTGTAAATAGGCAAGCAATGCAAAGGTATCAAGCACAAAAGCAGAACGTTCTGCCATGGATCACTTTGCTCTTGCGGACTGGCGCGCTCGTTCTTTTGTGCGTTCCTTACGCAAATCGTTTGCCAAGGATGGAATGTTCTTTAATAACCCGCGTCCGTGTTTGATCGGTTTGCGCGCCGCCGGAACGATGGCAAGCACCCCGCCGTAATCTACGATCACGACTTCCGAGCCGGGATCAAGTTGATATTTCTTTCTCAATTCAGCCGGGATCACCACCCAGCCTTTCTCAGAGATTATGAGAGACATCGTAAGCTCCTTGTTATACTTTTACGAGAAATAGTATAACACAGCTATTTACGCAATCGCAGGAGATTGCTTCGGCGTCTGGTTTCGACACCTGCACTTGCATGCAGGTGCAAGTGTACGGTCGGGAAAAGCACCCGCCCTACTCAACCAGCGCAGCTACGCAACGACATCTTGTTATTCTTGAAACCCCGTTTTATACAGTTCGTAATACATGCCCTGTTTTGCCAATAACTCATCGTGCGTGCCCTGCTCGATAATCTTTCCGCCATCCACAACGACAATCCGATCCGAGCTCGTGATCGTGGATAAGCGGTGGGCGATCACAAATGAGGTGCGGCCCTTCAAGAGGGTCGCCAGGGCGCGCTGGATGACCTGCTCGGTCTGCGTGTCCACCGATGAAGTGGCTTCATCCAGGATCAAAATGCGCGGGTCGGCCAGCAGGGCGCGCGCGAACGAGATCAATTGGCGCTGTCCCACGCTGAGCATCACGCCGCCTTCCTCGACAGAGGTCTCGTAGCCGTTCTTCAAACCCATGATAAATTCATGCGCTCCAACGGCCTGGGCCGCCGCGATGACCTCCTGGCCGCTGGCGTTCAAGCGTCCGAACAAGATATTTTCCTTGACCGACCCGTAGAACAAAAACGGATCCTGCAAGACCATGCCCATCTGTTTACGCAGGGAGCGCTGGGTCACCGCCCGTAAATCGAAGCCGTCCACGCACACGCGGCCGGCGGTCGGATCGTGGAAGCGTCCCAATAATTTGACGATGGTGGTTTTTCCGGCGCCGGTTTCGCCCACCAGCGCCACCGTCTCACCGGCGCGGATATGCAGGTCAATATGATCGAGCACGAGGGCGGGATCGTCCTCATAATGAAAGGAGACCGCCTCGAAGCGCACGTCGCCGGAAACGGAGGGCAGGTCAGGCGCGTTCTGCGCGTCCCGCACTTCAATCTCCGTATCGAGCAGGGCGAGAATGCGTTCGCCGCCCGCCATCGTGGATTGCAAGGCGTCGAAGCGGCGGCTGAGATCGCGGATCGGCTCAAAGAAGCGGTCAATGTACAGAACAAAGGCCACCAACACGCCCGCCGTGATGGTATTGCCCAGCACGGCCGTGCCGCCCAGCCAGATGACCAGCATCGTGGCAATCGCACCCAGTACATCCACCACCGGGCTAAAGAACGAGGCCAGCCGCGCGGCTTGGATCGAACGTTCAAGATGGTAACGGTTGACGAAATTGGCGAAGTTTTCGTAATTGCGTTTCTGACGTGAGAAGGCCTGCACTACGCGCACGCCGTTGACGTTTTCCGCCAGCACCGAATTGACCCATGAGATGGCGGCGCGCACCTGGCGATAGGCCGCACGTGAGTAACGACGGAAGACGAACGTCGCCAAGACCATGAAGGGCAGGACGCTGAACGTGATGAGCGCCAGGCGGAAGTCCATGCTCAACATGACGATGACGATCAGGATCAGTGTGAAGATATCGCGCGTGATGGCCAGCACCGCCCACGTCAGAAAGTCGCGCAGGACTTCCACATCATTGATGACGCGCGTGATGACGCGTCCCACCGAATAGCGGGAATAAAAGCCGAGCGAGAGTTCCTGCAAATGCTCGAACAGGTCACGGCGTAAATCGTAGATGACGGCCTGTCCCACCCACGACATGATGTTGACGCGGTAGTAGGTACAAATCCATTGGATGACGGCGGCCGCCAGATACGCAAGGATGGTGTAGCGCAGGACGTTGTAATCACCGGCCGTGAGTCCGCTGTCAATGGCGATTTTGACAAAGTAGGGTCCCGCCACGGCTGCGGCCGAAGCGCCGAGCATCAGGAACATGGCAGCGACGAGCCGGCCGGTATATGGCCGCGCGTAGGCAAAAAGCCTGCGCGCAACATGAGGGTCAAAGCCCTTGTCGTATTGCTCTTCGGTCTGGGTCACGTAAGCGGGAGGAACGATGGTTTGGGTCATATTCGGGTGTCAGGTGTCAGGTAGAACGCCGTCTCGCAATGACATATATCTATGTAAGCGAATGATCAGTGGCGGGTTCGGTGTTCTCCGCTTCCGCAGCTTCTTCATTGTCATCTTCAAAGGCCGTATTCAGACTCAACTGCAGATCGTGGATTTCCTTATACAATCCGCCTTGAGCCAGCAATTCCGCGTGCTTGCCGCGCTGGACGATGCGGCCATTTTCCATGACGAGGATCAAATCGGCACGGCGGACTGTTGCCAGACGATGCGCAATGACGAAGGTCGTGCGGCCTTCCATCAAACGATCGAGCGCCTCCTGAATCAACTTCTCCGTTTGGGTGTCCACCGACGAGGTTGAATCGTCCAGGATCAAGATGCGCGGATTCATCAGCAGGGCGCGCGCAATGGCCACGCGCTGGCGCTGTCCGCCGCTGAGTGTCACGCCGCGTTCGCCCACCATGGTTTCATACTTTTCCGTAAAGCCCTCGATGAACTCGTGCGCCTGTGCGGCCTTGGCCGCCGCGACGATCTCTTCATCGCTGGCGTCCGGACGCCCGTAGGCGAGGTTGGCTTTGATCGAATCGGAGAACAAGAGCGAAGTTTGCAGGACGATCCCGATCTGCCGGCGCAGTGAATCAAGCTCGAGCGAACGGACATCCAGGCCGTCCACCAGTACCGCACCGTCGCTCACATCGTAGAAGCGCGGGATCAAATTGATGAGCGAGGTCTTGCCGGAGCCGGTCTGCCCGATCAGCGCGACCAGTTGATTCGGCTCGACGACCAGGTCAATGTCCTTGAGCGCGGCCGATTTTTCATCCGCATAACGCAGCGAAGCATGATCGAAGGTTACCTGTCCGCGTAAGGCCGGCAGTTGGATGGCGTCCGCGGGGGATTGGATCTCAGGCTCATGCTCCAAGATCTCCAGCACACGCTGTGCGCCTGCTTCCGCTTCACCCATGCCGTTGACCAACCAGGCGACCTGCTGAACGGGCGCGGCTAACATCAGCATGTAGGCGTTAAACGCCACCACCTCTCCGACCGTCATTTTGCCCTGTAAAACCATCTGGCCGCCAAACAGCAGGATCAGGATCGTGCCGAGCGTGACGAGTAGAGTAGTAGTCGGCATGACCTTCGACCATTCGTTCATGACCTGGATGCGCGCGTCGAAATATTGTTTGTTGATCTGATCGAAGCGGCCGACTTCATACGGCTCACGCGCAAAGGCGCGCACCACCTGAACACCGGTCACATTCTCCTGCAAGCGCGAGGACAGGTTCCCAAGCATGAGATCCACCTTGTAAAAAAGCCTGGTGATGCGCTCGCCGAAGTCGGTGGTCATCATCAGCATGGGGATGAGCGGCAAAAGCGAAATCACGGCCAGGGTCGGGTTGAGCGAGACCAGAATCCCAATCGCACCGACCGCCATAAACAGCAGTTGGACAAGCTGTATGAAGCTATCGCCCGCAAAGCTTTGAATGGAACGCACATCCTCGATGCAGCGCGAGATCAATTGTCCGGTCTGGGTATGATCGTGAAAGGTGAAGGGCAGGTCCTGAATGCGGTTGTAGAGGGCATTGCGGATATCGTAACCGATTCGCGCCGCCGTCCAGGCGGAGAGATATAGCTCGGCCAGGTTGAGCAGGGCAGTGATCAGACCCAGACCAAGGAGCATGAGGGCGGCGCGGCCAAGATAAGCGATGTCGCCGTGCAGCAGTCCATCGTCAATTACGTTCTGCAGGATCAACGGGACGATCAGCCCCAAGCCGGTGACTGCCAGCAGAACGAACAGGTTGGCGCCGATTTGTGCAAGGTAGGGGCGCATGAAACGTTGAAGGCGGATTAAATGATTCATAGGCGGGGTATTTACAGAGTACTGCGTATATATCTAAACCAGAACCACAGATTTTGCCCTGCTTTTTGTGTAATCCGGTTTAAAGATTTATGCAATGAGCAGTAGCATACCATGTTCGCCGATTCACTGCCAGTGACTTTGAGGCTAACAATTGTTAAAGGAAGAAGAGCAGGATTTAGATGATCCGGAGGATTGAGCGAGGAGAATGAAAAAGCCTTCCAAATACCTGAGGGATTGTCTAACCATAGAGAGAGGAATGATGAAGCGGAACCGTAAGTCCCTTGCGGCGGGCAAGCGGAGTGAACCGAACCAGACCGGGAAAGCGCTGCCGGGCATCGCCCACATCGCAGCGGAGAGCGGTAAGGCCGGGCAGGAGCTTCTCAGCCGCAGCAAGCTTTTGCGGGTCGCGCCCGCAGATGATCACCTGGCTGTTGCGCTGATGAAACGCCTGTGCCAGTCCCAGCCCGATCCCGCCTGAGCCGCCGGTGATAAGTACGGTTCTATTCGATAATTCCATAAGTTGATTTATTCTCCTGAAGCAGATGATAGGCTTTCCCCTTGGGAGGCCCACCCGCCATTATAACTTCACGGATGTATTAGAGGTTGTTTAAC
>PMLN01000269.1:548-3705 GCA_003158885.1 Anaerolineae bacterium | reverse complement strand
TGACGGTTGACGGTTGACGGTTGAGGAGGGGAACCGGGAGTCGGGATTCGGGAGTCGGGGGATTGAGGATTGGGAATTGACGATTGAAGATGAAGGGCGGAGAGGAGGTTGTAGAGAATGCCATAGGCGCCAACGGCGGCGAGGGCGAAGATCAAGGAGGTCATCAGGTTGTGGGCGATACTGCCCGTGAGACCGGAAAGCCGGGCAAGCATGGCGGTCATCACATACCCGAAATAATAATAAGAAATGGCATAGCCTGAAAGCCACGAGTCATGCGGAGGAAAGGTGGGTGAGCGCAGGATGGCGTTGATGAACATCAACTCCATGGGACGCTCGGTGCCATCCAGTTCGGGATTACCGGCACGGAGAAAGGCGAGGAAGACAAAGGCGAGTAGGAATAAGACTTCGACCGCAATGACGAGGCGGAGGTTGGAGCGCAGCCAAGAGATGATATTCGATATTCGATATTCGATATTCGAGAGCGCCCAAGCGCTGAGGGCAATCAAAACAACCAAAGCGAATAAAATGCCGCCGACGGTATTTTGAGTCAGACCCAGAGAGGTGAGAATCCAAAAGAGATAACCCCAGATCAAGAGGCCGGCCACACGCGCGAGACTGTAACCACGATCAGCCAGGGCGGGGAAAAGAAAATAGACAAGCGGAAAGGTCAGCCCGCCCAGGAGAGTGATGATGAGATACCAGGAAAGAAAGGCGAGGATGGAACTCACTTCAAGTCCTTAATTATGCTTAAATCCTTGAGCATACGATGATAACCACCTTCGGTTTCAGCAAGCGAGCCAGGATATTGCCCGCTGTGAACGATCCGGTAGCCGAAGCGCTGATAAAGCCGAATAGCATCCGCGTTGTGCTGATTGACGATCAAGGAGCACTTCTGCAAGCCGAGCTTACGAGCCTGCTCCTCCGCAAAAACAAGGAGCTGGGCGCCATAGCCGCGGCGCTGGGCATCGGGATGAACGGCGACATTGCTGATGTAATACTCGCCACGCACGGCCTCGCGAACTTGCATCATCGGCAACATGCGGCGAGTGAAGCGCGTCATGGCAGAGAAGCCGAGGATGGAAAGCAAATTGACGCCCATGCCAAGATCGAGCAGGGACAGCGCGGAGGCCGGGAAGGAAATCAACAAACCGACCGGAGCCTGATCGGCTTCGAGGATAAAGCCGTGTTGATAACTGAGGCGTCCGCCCGCGCGATGGAACAGGGCGGCGAGAAGCTCTTCAGGAGAAAGGCGCGACTTGTCATCCGCGAAAATAGCCGCAGTGCCGCCCATGCTGAGGCGAATAAGAAAGGCGGCCTGAGCCGAATCAGCCGGCCGTGCGGGACGAATCGAAATCATAGGCTGGAGGGCAGCACAAAACTCCCATCGGGAGCCGAGGCCAGATCAAGGACCTGAAGGACGGCATCCAGATCGAGAGGGCCATAGATATGCGGGAACACATCGCCTGAGGAAACACCGGTCGGAGGCGTACCCTCGAAAGGCGGTTCCCACTTGAGGGCGGAAGAAAGACGCGCGGGATCAATGCCGAGCAGGATCAAGCCGGACTGTCCCTTATAAAACTTCTCGGCAACCGGCAGAACCTGCGTAAGAGTGGAGCAATGGATAAAGCCTTCCTTTGCCAAACTCGGCGCGGTGTATTGACCGGCTTTTTGTGCGGCAGTCCATTCCGCGCGGGAGGTTATGTGATAAATGAATTCACTCATAGGATCATTGCGAAGTCTGGAGACTTCGCACTCCGAATCATCAAAAACCTCATGGGTTGACCTGATAGATGACGGTGTTACCGTCACGATAGACCGAATTCCAAAGCTTGCCGTTCTGCGCTTCGAACTTATCCAGCCCGGCGCCCTTATATTCGGCGCGTTCCAACTGGCCGAGGATGATGTATTTGACATCATATTTTTTCAGGAAGGCCAGGGCGGCCTGCAAATCGGTGGTGGTGTAGAAGGCGTTAATCTCGTTGACGCGCGCCTCGACCAGCTGAGGCATGAGCGTGCGCTGTTGACGCTGATGCCAGTTCCAGCCCACCACACCGGGCAAGCCGGTATAGATGGTGAAGCGCGTGCACCAGCGATACTCAGGACAATTGGCCTCGACGATGACCGGCGAGCCTTGCACGTTATCCTGCATCCAGCGAATAGCCTTGTAATCCTGAACCAAATCCATGGTCACGCCGAAGTCGGCATACTGAGAGTACTGCATATAGGTGATGCTATCGAGCGTGAGCGGCACTCCAGCGGACATGCGGTCAGAGACTTTGTCGAAGGTGGCAGTAAGGGTAAAGGCAAAGGCACCGGCCAGGAACACGGATGCGCCAGCCTGGAAGAAGTTCCGCCAAGCCGGACGCCATTGATGAATCTCCTGAATGATCCAGACAAAGGCGGCTCCCGATGAAACCGCAAGCAAGAGCCAGGCCTGGAGATAAAATTTGAAGATGGTGTTCATGCGGCCAATGTCGCCGCGCACCGCGACCAGTTCGACCATGATGGTAATCAGCATGGCCGTGCCGATCAAAAACAGAACGACGCGTTTCACATCCGGCTGGCCGGGACGCAGAAGCAAGATACCGGCCCAGGCTGCGATGGGAAGGGCCACCCAGCCAATCTGCACCGAACGCACTGCTAAGTAAAGCAAGACCGCCAGGAAAACAGCAATCCCCGCTTCCACCAGGATTTGATACGGGCGGAGATTATTCAACGAAGAGACCGGCGTGGAGGCCATCCACTGGCGAGTCTCCCAGGCCAGCCAGACGATGATAAAGAATAGGAACACACCCCAATGGGCAAAATAGGACCAGATAGGTGTCTGCGAGGCGGTCCAGGGATCCACCCAATTGTAGCCCTGACTATAGGCGGCGCGGTATGGTTCATACAATCCATACGAGAGGGCAACCAACAAAACAAACGCACCGAGGATCAAGGCGATTTTTTTGACGGCCGCGGGGAGATCGCCAAGCCAGTGCGCATTGATCCCATCGGTATATTTCCAAATCGCGTAGGCCAGCGCGGCCAGGGCAAGGGGAAGATAGGTGTAGATATCGGAAAGATTGGTCGGATACAGGGCGCCAATCGCCAGACCACCGATCAGGAAACTCAAAGCGGCGGCAAAGGCATTCCGCCAGCGGGCACGCGCCATGAC
>PMLN01000269.1:0-479 GCA_003158885.1 Anaerolineae bacterium | reverse complement strand
CCCGCCCAGACCATGCGCTGGAAGATATTGGTTTGGATATCAATGTTTCCGGAGGGGGCGGCCAGGCGCTCGAGGCCCTGATAGACCATGCGAATAGTGCCAAGGTTACCCAGCACGACCATCAGCAAGGCAGCGAGCAGGCCGGCGAGGAAGCGGAAATCGAAGGGAGTGAGGATTGACGATTGACGATTGACGATTGACGATTGGGATTCGGGAGTCGGTGTCTGAGATTCGATATTTGATATTTGGGATTCGATATTCGATGCTCGATATTCGATATTCGATATTCGGGAGTCGGGATTCGGTGTTGAATCCGATTCCCGATTCCCGATTCCCGCCAAATTCCAGCCAATGCAGAAGGCGCCCATGGCCACCAGGGAGAAGAGGGTGGGCAAAATAAAGTTATAGGCAAGGGTAGGCACAATGCCCAGAAGCTTGCCCGGCATGCCGACCAATACAAAACCGTAATAATAGTAGTT
>PMLN01000058.1:7953-9555 GCA_003158885.1 Anaerolineae bacterium | reverse complement strand
GGCGTGGACATGACGCCCGAGATGATCGAAAAGGCGCATGCCAACGCCGGCCGCATGAACCTGCCCAATGTGGAATTCCGTCAGGGTTATCTTGAACAGTTGCCCGTTGAGGATGACAGCATTGATGTGGTCATCTCCAACTGTGTCATCAATTTGACACCCGACAAATTCAAAGTGTTTGGAGAGATCCAGCGCGTGCTCAAACCCGGCAAGCGCGTTGCCATTTCGGATGTTGTTTCCAATGGCCCCGTGCCCAAAGCCTTGAAGGAGAATGTCGAGGCCTGGGGCGATTGNNGGCGGCGCGCTCGAGATCAAGGAATACACGCGCGGCCTGCAGGAAGCCGGCTTTGAAAACATCAAGATCGAGCCGAAGGATGCGGGCGGAAAGATCCTCTCGAAAATGCCTTTTGGAGTTCCGTTCTCGGCCTTGATCACAGCCACCAAGCCGGTGAAAGGATAAGGCTTCTATAATCAAATAAAGAGAGCCTTCGATGTTCGGATGCTCTCTATGTACACAACATGGAAAGAGTCGAATCTAAAATCATGCACAGTCCACTGCACGCAGTGTTAGGTGGTTTTCTTATTTTTTTGAGTGTTAATAATTTGTTCTAAAAATTCTTGATGCTCTTTATCTAAAAAATGACAGTATTCAATGTACTCATTAATGTATAGATTGTTTTTTTGAAGTGCTGATAATAACAAGGTTGGATTTTGGCTTTGATCAAACTTAGATTGCATCAACAAGTTTTTTAGTAAAGATACAAAATTCAACAAACGTCTTTCGTTTTCTGGCAAGAGCAAAATTGACTTGAAAAAGATCTTATCAATAACCGGCATTATTTGACTTAAATTTGCACTTATTCCCTGTGTCGTTTCCTGAGATCCATATCTAAGGTATTGATAAAGCTCTCCAGGTTTATCATGTAAATCTTTTGAAAACCTCTTAATGTCTTCATCATCAAACACCTTGTTATGTTTTGCGCTTTCGCTTCTCATTTTTTCTACATCGTGACCATAGTTTTGTCGCGAATCGGATAACGCCGTATTTGATTTATTCTGCACGGTTAGATACAGTTTCAAAGATTTTTCTGCAACATCTATCATTTTCACAAGAATTGATGGTGCAGTGGTTACGGGTTCGAGATAATATAGCAATCTGAGCGCAATATAGTCAGAGCAGGTTTGAATAAATAATGCCGAAGAGAACATGAACCAATCTTTTTCTATTTTCTGCGATTCTTTTTTTCTTGTTAACATAATATCCTGAACCAATTGCCGATTTTGGAAAGAAACCTCCCAACTAGGGATTATGCGGGTGGTTCGTATAAAGTCCTAAAACCTTTCGAACGCGATACCGCTTTATATTGAAATAGGATCAGCGGTTATTTGGAGTATATCACTGTGCAAGAAACCATTGCCATTACAACAGAATCACGGAACAGAAAAAGACTTCCGAAATTTTGGAAATTTCGGAAGTCTGCTTTTGAAACTGCTTGCTGACCGCTGAAGGCTGATAGCTGAATGCTGACCGCTGCTCTTCTAAATCTCCTGCCCCTTGAACTGGCTGATATATAACCTGTGATAGAAGCCCTTCCGGTCGAG
>PMLN01000058.1:0-7923 GCA_003158885.1 Anaerolineae bacterium | reverse complement strand
TGGCTTCATCGAGGATCAGGATGCTGGGATCGGCCAGAATCGCGCGGGCGATTGCCAGCATCTGGCGCTGCCCCTGGCTCAAGTTGGCCGCCCGCTCGGAGAGGTTCGTCTGGTAGCCGTGCGGCAGTTGCTTGATGAAGTGATCCGCATCGGCCATCCTGGCCGCCTCGATCACCTCCTCGTCGCTCGCCTCCAGCCGCCCGTAGCGGATGTTCTCCATCACGGTACCCGAGAACAGGAAGGTATCCTGCAGCACCAGACCCAGCGCATGGCGCAGGTCGGCGCGCTTGATATCGCGCAAGTCTGTCCCGTCGATCTTGATGCTGCCGCCGCTGATCTCGTAGAAGCGGGTTAGCAGGTTGATGATCGTTGTCTTCCCCGCGCCGGTCGGCCCGACCAGCGCTAGAGTTTGCCCCGGCTTGGCCTCCAGCGTCATATCTTTGAGAATGGTTTTATCGGGCCGGTAACCGAACTTGACGTGCTCGAACGACACATCGCCGCGCAGCCCCTCCAGCGAGACAGCTTCTGCCTCATCTGCCAGCTCGGACGGTGTATCGATGATCTGGAACACACGCTCGGCGCCTGCCAGCGCGGCCTGGATCGAGTTATACAGGTTGGCAAGCTGCCGCAGCGGGTTGACGAAGTTTTGCCCGTAGTTGATGAACGTGGCGATGATGCCAACGCTCACCAATCCCTGCAGCGCCAGCCAGCCCCCCAGCCCCGCCAGCACGATCACGAAGAAGTTGCCGAGCACAGTGGTCAGCGGCATGAGCAACAAGGCGTAGCTGTTGGCGAAGACGCCCGCGCGGAACACCTCAGCATTGCTCTTGCGGAACGTGTTGACCACCGAGTCGTTCCGCCGGAAGGCCTTCACCACCTTCTGCCCGCTGATCGATTCGTCCATCACACCGTTGATCTGGCCCAGCGATTTCTGCAGGTCGCGGAAGCCCTTGCGGGTATAGCGCGCCACGAACTCGGTGAACCAGAACATGATCGGCACCACGATCACGGCGGACAGCGCCAGCCAGGCGTTCAGTGCGAACATGGCGATCACGATGCCCACCATCGAGAGTACACTGGCCAGCAGTGTGGTCACGTTCTGCGACACCGCCTGGTTGATGGCGTCAATGTCGTTGGTCAGGCGGCTCATCAGGTCGCCCGCCGGGTTGCTGTCAAAGAAACTGAGGGGCAGCGTCTGCAAGTGCGAGAACAGGTCCTTGCGCACCTGCTTCAGCGCCCGCTGTGAGACATCCGACATGATCCAGCCCGCCACGGCCTGGAACAGGTTGTTCAACAGGTAGGTGACCAGCATCCAGATCGCGATCGGCATGAGACCTGCGGCTTGCTTGATTGAGATGAACTTATCAATCGCCACACCCATCAGGTACGGGCCGACCAGTCCGAGAGCCGTATAAAGCAGGACAAAGATCAGGACCAGGATCATCGCAAACTTGAATTGGCTCAGGTATGGGATCAGCCGCGCCAAGGCGCCGCGCGGGTCTTGAGCCTTCTCGATCTTTCCGACCGCCGCTGGGCGCCGAGGCCCCATGGCGGCGCGGATGCTGCTGGTATCGTTGCTCGGAGGTTGCATGCTCATTCCTGCACCCCCGCTTCATCAGTTTCGTCGGCCAGTTCCGCTTCGTCCGGCTTGAAGCCGCTGCCGAGCTGTGACTCGTAGATTTCCTGGTAGATGGGGCTGGATTGGATCAATTCCTTGTGCGTGCCTTCGGCCGCGATATGCCCATCATCGATCACAACGATCTTGTCCGCCCGCAGGACGGTGCTGATGCGCTGTGCCACCACCAGGCTGGTGTGGCTGAACGTGCTGGCTGCCAGCGCATCCTGAATCTTCGTCTCGGTCTCGACATCCACCGAACTGGTGCTGTCGTCCAGGATCAGGATCGTCGGGCGGGTCAGCAGCGCCCGCGCAATCGCCAGCCGCTGCTTCTGCCCTCCCGATAGGTTGCCGCCCCGTTCCTCCACGTGTGTATCATAGCCCTTCGAGAAGCCCATGATGAAGTCATGCGCCTGTGCAGCCTTGGCCGCCGCGATCACTTCGTCATCTCCTGCCTTCGGGTTGCCGTACCGGACGTTGTCGCGCACGCTGCCCGAGAACAGCACGGACTCCTGCGGCACGATGGCAATGTGCGAGAGCAGGGAATCCTGCTTGATCTGGCGCACGTCAATGCCATCAATGGTGATGCGGCCCTCCGTCACATCATAGAAGCGCGGCACCAGGTTGATGAGCGTGGATTTGCCCGTTCCGGTCGCACCCAGGATGGCGACCGTCTGTCCCGGCTCGACGACCAGGTTGATGTGGTCGAGCACCTTCTCGGCTTCATTGCCGTTGTAGTGAAAAGACACGTTCTCGAAGACGATCCGCCCGCGTGTCGTCTCGGGCAGCGCCACTGCCTCGGGCGCATCCTGCACCTCGGGCATAGTGTCGAAAACCTCGTCCACGCGCCGCGCCGAAGCGATCCCGCCTGCCCAGGTATTCGATAACATCGTCATCATCGTGAGCGGGGTCATCGTGGTGAGCAGGTAGTTGGTAAATGCCACGATCTGCCCGATCGAGAGCGTTCCGCCCACGGCCTGCAATCCGCCCGCCCAGATGACGATCACCATCCCCACGTTGACGCACATCGTCAGGATGGGCGACATGGTGGACATGAATTCCATGACCTTGACCGACCGCACCGTGAAGTCTTCGTTGGTGGTCTCGAAGCGCTGGCCCTCGAAATCCGCCCGCACAAAGGCCTTGACCAGGTGCACGCCCGCCACGTTCTCCTGGAGCACGGTATTGAGCCGGTCCAGTTTCTGCTGCACGGTGCGGAACAGCGGCTCCATCACGATGATGAAGAAGATAATGACGATGGATGTCACGACCAACAGCGGGATCATGGTCAGTGCCAGGCTGCGGCTCGTGCTGAACATCAGGATCAGGCTGCCGATCATCAACAGCGGCGCGCGTGTCCCGATCCGCAGTGAGACCTGCACCAGGCGCTTGATGGCGTCAATGTCGCTCGTCAGGCGCACCATGAGCTGCCCGGTCTTCTGCTTGTCCAGGTTGCCGAATGAATAGCTCTGGATCTTGAGGAACAGTTTGTCGCGCAAGTCACGCGCCACGCTCTCCCCCACCTGCACCGACAGGATGCTGTTGCCGATCGCAATGACCATGCTCACGACCGAGATACCGATCATGATGGCCGCGGTCTGCAGCACCACCGACTGGTTATGCTGGAGGATGCCCTGATCAATAATGCGCTGGATCAGGCGCGGGATGGAAAGATCGAAGAATACCAGCGAGGTCAGCAGTACGAGCGCCAGGCTGGCGCGCTTCCAATACGGCTTGATGAGGGGTAATAATCTGCCAACATGATTCATGATAATTAATTCAATCTCTTAAAAGTTAAAAGGTGTACAGGGAGTGCGATGCATGGATTTCTCAACATCAGAGAACGAACCGCTAAGATCGCCACCCTCAACCCTTGAAGAACACAAGGGTAGGAAGCGAGGGCGGGCGAACGCGAAGAAAAAAACAAGAATCTTAGCGAGCTTTGCGTGCTTCGCGTTAAAAAAAGACAGAGCATAGGTTCAGCATGGATTTTGAGAAGGCCACGGAGTGCGATGTCTCCAGAAATCGCGAATTGTGAGCAGCCGCGCTAGTTGAGTAGCCCGTGTACTTCGGGCGTATCGAAACCACTCAGCAGCGAAGCAATCTGGGGTCGTCAATCTACAATCGTCAATCGAAAATCGTCAATCGTCAATCATTCCAGCATTTTCCTCAGCGTTTCCATCGCCCGGATAACGTTCTCCAGCTCGCGCTCGCTGAAACCGGCCATCCTCGACCGCATCCAGGCGCGCGTCGCCTTGAAGACCGCATCCATCGTCTCCCTGCCGGAGTCCGTCAGCGCCAGTTGCATGTGCCGCCGGTCATCCTCATCCTGTGTGCGCGTCAGCAGCCCGCGCTGCACCAGCGCATCCACTGCCTGGCTGATCGCCGGTCGGGTGATGTGGCGCGCGGCGGCCACCTGGCTCACCGAGCCTTTCCCTGCCCGGATCAGCCTCAGCACCTGGAATTGCTCCTCGCTCAAGCGGAATTTCTCGGCCGCGGCTGCTCGAATATGGCCGCGCACCTGCCCCCAAAGCGGCGGCACGGTTTCCCAAAAACGGTCGAGCACTTCTTCGGCGATGTCTTTTGTAGATGTCAGGCTGGGTGTCATGGAACGGACCTTTCTGAAAGTGGATAAAAGCCTTAATAGTTAAGTAACGAAACTATTATAACGCGCAGGTGTTGCGGAAGTCAAGAGCCGGGCTAAAGTTGAAGGCTGAAGGATGAAAGATATGGTTTTCTCAAAGTCCATTTTTGTCCGCTAATCTCCGCGAATTGGCGCGAATTCTTTTTTAAATTCGTGTTCTCTATCGTACAGTTTATGCGTGATGACTAAAAATAGAACACGGATGACGCTGATTCAGCCGATTTTCGCAGATGAAGTTTAAAAAATCTGCGCGCATCCGCACCATCCGCTCTGATCCGCGTGCTATTTTTTAGGTTGTACGGTAGAAAATATGCGGATACGAAGGTCGCACCATTCCTGGGGTTCAAGGGCGGTACCGCCGCTTTGATGTTCTACGGACTGGACCGCTTTTCCATTGATCTCGACTTCGACCTTTTGGATGATGTCTGGTTCTTCCTACAGCAGCGCTTCCCCATCAATCGGCAGATTATCGAAGCGCGCTCGGGAATGTCCCTCGATGAATTGCTGCAAACCTGTATCGGCCAACTCGAAAAACTGAGCAACCGGCATATCCTGGATGGGGTTGGCGAGTTGTTGACGCCCAGCCGGAAAGATTGGGCAAAGGCAAAACTGCGTGAAGATACGATTTCTTTGTTGAAGCTGAGGCTCGGAAGTTAGATGTCCACCAATCCACATACCCCATTAAAATAAAAATACCGCTGGATAACGGTATTTTGTGTGACCCACCAGGGACTTGCCTGCGCCACAATAGGAGAACCGGAAGGCGCAGGCACACGTGAACCCTGAACTCATTGAGTTTTCAAAAAGCCTGTCTAGGTTTATATAAAGTGAAAAACGGGCATACCGTTGCAGATATGGGGTAAAAACAGTCTTTCGAGAGTGTAGTTTCCACAGCGTAATACCCCAACTGCATAAGATTTGCACCCGAAACAGGAAAGGCGACTTTACTCTTTTTTACACCTGAAATTGATAACGGATTGGCTCAGGGCGGACGGGCGAGACTCCGCCGCGAGCCAGGATGATTGCTGCGGAGGCCGCTCCGCGCTCTCAGGGCGAAGCCCTTTCAGCTGGAGCCAGTGTTGAACGTATTTGCGCTTTGGTTGTTTAGTACACTTATAACTGTCCATTCGCTGAAAATTTTGGTGAAATCGCGAATTTCCAAACCACCATATATGGCGGTCTTCTCCGCAAACAACCTGTATTTGGCAGATCGTTTTTTGGCCTAATCCAGAAAACTCGAAATTCATAAAATGATCCAGACAAATTTTCGTTTTTTAGCGACAAAATGGCAAAAGTGGCAAGCAAAAGCGCGAAATTCGCGAAAGTCATTTTAATTTCAGCGAAAGGTCAACTATAAGCGATACTATACTCCTTAAGTTATCATTCACGATGTGAAAGGCAATCCCATATAAGCCTACTTAGCTCCTGATCTGCTGTAACCTCCTCATTTTGAAGACTCAATTTTATATTTCTTTGCCTGAGATGACTGACCCATTCGCTCATAAGCGATTGACATTTGGCCATATAGGATCTTCAAATCTGCTTTGCGGCCGGCTTTCTTAAAAGTAGATTCTGCCGCCTGATAATATTTGACCGCTTCCTTGTATTCTCCTGTCAGCAGACAGAATCTCCCATAATAGGATTGATCTTCGGCTACTGCCTGATCGCTACCTATCTTACGAGCAATGACAATAGCTCTTTCAAAGTGTTCCTGTGCTTCCTGCTTCTCAAAAATGTTGACGTTACTTCCGCTAGCAATTTTTGAAATTACAAGTTCGCCTAGACGAAAACAACAAGAATGTTCAAGATACGCAGCGCCGGTCCGGGAAATTGGTTCCAATGCTTTCTTATAATACAGGATCGATTTATCCTTGTCACCCACAACACGAGAGATGTCGGCTAATACTACGTAGGCTTTGGCGAGGTCCTCGTCACTTCCCATTTTCTGAGCAATGCTAAGAGCTTGCTCGCCATGTTTGCGGGCTTCCTCATAGTTTTTCAAATTTACATAAATCTCGCCAAGATAACAGTGCGAGCATGCTTGCACTTTCATCATTTCTATCGTCGCGCCTGGAATTTTTAAGGCTCTATCCAAGAATGTTAATGCATCTTGATATTTCCCCGGCAACGTGTAAGCATTTCCAAGATTGCAGCAACAAACTGCCTCAAGATGCTTGTCACCTAATTCCTCCGCAATTGCTAGCGCTTTATGAAGACAATCAATTGCCTGTTGAGGTTTGTTCGCTGCTAGGTAAGTTGGGGATAAGTTTATATAGCCTATAGCCTCTTCCTTCTTATTTGCCTGATTCATTGCTTTCTCCTTTTCTATCTTTCCATATATTTCGTTGCTTTTCTTTGCCACTTCTCTGCGAGATTAGGATCACCCAATGCTTGACAAGCGTAAATCATATTGTTGTATAAATGTGGTATTAATAATTGATCATCACCTCTGCTACTTTCGACCAGTTTAATGCATCTTTCCGTGTAAGCTTTCATTTTCTTGTAATTGCCTATTCTCGACATCAATAGGCTTATCAGAAAACACCTATCCTTGCTACCTTTCTCGTTTGTTAGATTTGAACACCACTTTTCAATACTCTTCTTCCATATTTGCTCTTGGCACATCGCGTCTTGATACGGCCCCACAATATCTCTGTGCGAATCCCAGAAAAGTCTGACAAACCTGTCAGTATCACATGATACTACCCAACCAGCAAATCTCGTGAAGGGATTTCTGGTTCCGTTGTAAATGCCTAATGTCCCACTTCCTTTGATTACAATGTATGTTCGCTCATGGCCAGAATCGTATATCCGCCACCAGTAGCTCTCCATTTCCATCACAATAGTAATCAGATCATTCGGAGAAAGAGATATCTTCTGAGTTTCAAATTCATGTCGGAAAGAATGCGAAATAATTCCCTGCTTCAAATCGCTCACAAAATCCAAACCTGTGCTAAACAAGAATGCTCCGTTGATGTACAACGTCTTGGATATATCCCGTATAGCTTTCTCCTGTGGCTCAACATTCTTACTATGGCACACTAAGATGACCTCTTTGTCGCTGCTGTCAATTTCCTCTATTCGTGGTGTAATGTCAAACACATCTGAGCAACTATAACCAAGCACAAGAACCTTTTTGTGGCTCCCTCCTGTTCCGAAAATATAGTCTATAACACCTGCCCTATTTTCCGAGAACGTCCTATTTGCCACGTGTTCAAGCGTGGTCCTAATACTCACTAAACTTTCAGCGCTACCGTGTATCTTGAAAACCACTGGCGATTCCAGGCTGTTTGGATCGACTTTAGCAAACTGCTCTTCGTCATAAAAGACTTGAAAATCACATCCCTTCACCATTTTATCGTCTTCCTGGTTTAGTATTTCAAGCGCGGTTTCAACAAGTAAATCAAAATTCGTCGTCAATACGTTTTTGACGTAACCATGTTTCATCAGCTCGGCTATTAAAAGGTGGTTCGAATTAGGTTGTCCCATCCTATCTATTTGTAAAAGATCAGCATGACTAGCATTCATATTTCCGTCAAGGGAGCTCACAAGTGCTACCAAAGCCAAGGCGGCCTCTCTTATAGCCTTCTTTGATGAATCGTCAGTCTCATCTAACTTCTGATTGTCGAGCGAAACGGGAGGATGGTAATTCGTGAATATGGTT
>PMLN01000214.1 GCA_003158885.1 Anaerolineae bacterium | reverse complement strand
CGGGATTTGAACCCGCGTTCCCTTTCAGGAAACACGCTCTCCAGGCGTGCGCGCTAAACCAAACTACGCGACCTCTCCATCGCCTGAAGACCTTTCGGGCATCAGAGCGGCAAAATTATACCGTACTTTTTTCCACAGGTCACGCTTATTGTCCCTGGATTTGCACCGTAAAGTGATCGAAGTTCGGCCAGTATTCAGTGGATACTGTGAAAGGTGCAGAACCTCCTGCCGGGATGGCGTTTGGATCCGTATAGGTGGACATCGCGCCGATGATAACGTCATATTGGTTGTACAGCGTGACAACTGCCTTTACCAATTTTGCATCCGTGTTTCCCATGTTTTGGATCACTCCCCGCACATATAACCAACTGCCGGTTGAATACGAGTTCGAACTTTGCAGGACGAGGTCCTGTCTTGGCAGTGTCCCGCTTTGTCCCTCCTCCTGTAAATCATACCAAGTGACCGGACCGTTTTTATTGGAGGTTAGCAAAAAGGGGCCGATCACGAAAGGTGCTTGGCCGTTTGCCGGGACTACGTTCAAGAGCGTGCTCGCATCCATGGTTCCGATCACAATTGGTTTACCGTTACGTTGGTAATAATAGGTCGCCGTGATTTTGATGTTTCCCATGGGCGTGGAGGAATTGTTTAACAGTTCACCGACGATGTAAAACCCGTTATTCGCGGCATAGCCTTGACTGCTTAAAACATTCAATCCTGCGGGCTTTGAAGCATCCGTAGTGGCGCTCGGTGTCACGGTTGCTAGAACGGACGCAGGCGTTGCCGTTGCGGGAGAGACTGTTGCCGTATCCGCCGCCTGCGGTTGTGTCGTTGCAGGCGGTTGGGTGGCCTGAACCGGGATTTGAGCGATGGGCGTTCTCCGGCTGTTACCGGAAGCATTGGACGCACTGGTTGAACAGGCGCTTAGCGCCAGAACCGAGACGATCATAATCAGGAAAAATTTTTTCATTTAATACTCCTTTGATATGAGTGCGATTTTTAGAACTTTACTTTGCAGGTTATGAATTGCCGCTTGTTTGTCGGACAATAGGCAGCACGAAGATGATGGTGGTTCCCTCACCAGCTGTGCTTTCGGCCCGGATTTGTCCGCCATGCGCTTCGATGATTGACTTTGAAATGGCCAGGCCCAATCCGGAACCGCTGTCTTGCCGGCTGCGTGATTTGTCGCCTCGATAGAAACGGTCGAAGACGTACGGCAGGTCGGCTTCAGAGATGCCCGGCCCGCTGTCCTGGATACGGAACTCGATTCCGGCCATGACGGCTTGGGCTGATAATCGCACACTTCCGCCTGTGGGCGTATATCGTAAAGCGTTATCCAGCAGGTTTCCGAATACTTGGATGATGCGGTGCGGATCGATATTAACATCCGGAAGGTTCGCATCCGCACTGCTGTTCAGGGAAATATTGAGTGCGCCTGCTTTCGGCAGGTACGCATTAACGACTCGCTCCATCAATTCGGCGGGCGATACCGGTTCCAGGGTCAGGGCTAACTCACCCGCTTCCGATAGCGAGAGCGTTCTCAGGTCTTCGACCAGCAATGCCAGCCGTTTGGCTTCATCGTAGACGATATCGAAGGTTTCCGGTGAGGCGGCCAGCTTGCCTTCGCTCAAAGCCTCTGTATGTCCCAGGATGATGCTCAATGGGGTTCGCAGTTCGTGGGCGATGTCCGCCGTCATTTTGCGGCGCAGGTCCCGGCTTTGCTTTAATTGCACGCTCATCTGGTTGAATGATTTGGTCAATTCTCCCAATTCATCCTTGGAACGCACCGGCACTTCCCTTTCCAGGTTGCCTTGGGCAATATCTCGCGTCGCATGGATTAATTCTTTTACGGGGCGGATCAGGCTGGAAGATAGCAGCCAGCCCAGCAGCAGGGAAAGAGCCGCCGCGCCTAAAACACCCACCAATAGGTTCTGATTGATGCGTGCAATATAGTCATTGGCAGGCGGGCGGGGAATTGCGCCGCGCGACGGAAAAGTGGGGATCAGCAAGCCGACCAATTGTCCGTTTGCCCAGATCGGTACACCGAAGGCTACTTGATCTGCGGAGGGCTTTTGGTTTTGGGATTGTGTGTCTGTGGAAAACACAACGTTTCCGCGATTGTCTACTAATACCAGGGGTCGCACTGGATCTGTGGTCGCTGCGGAATTGTTTTGGATGACGATTGCAACGCCGCTCCAACCGTTATGATTCACAAAGTAGGTGGAGAGGTTTGCCGCCAATGTATCTTGCCTCTGCGTGTTGACAAATCTCCCAAATTCATGAGCCGATACATTGGAGGCCAGCACACTGATCAATGCGATTCCTGCCAGGCTGACCCCAAAAAAAGCCAGCACTAATTTAATCGCCAGCGAGCGGTTGGGCAAAAGGCCTTGAAGTCCTGATTTGATCTTTGATAAGTTCGACACGGAAATCACTTCCCATGATTTGAAGATTCTTGTTTGAAACGATAGCCGATGCCGTACACGGTTTCGATGTAACGCGGATCGCGCGGATCGTCTTCGATCTTGGCTCGCAGATTTTTTACATGTGCGTCAATCGTGCGTTCATACCCTTCATAAGCCGAACCTTGCAGGTAGTCCAGCAGATCGAGCCGGGTGTAAGTTCGGCCGGGGGATGTCATTAATGCCGCTAACAGGTCGAATTCTGAACGGGTTAAATCCACGGATTTTTCGTTGACGGTCACCACGTGATTCGAGCGGTCGAGTACGATGTCTCCCGAGCGGAGCACGTCCGCTTTGGGCATTTCCTGGCCGGCCCGGCGCAGCACTGCCCGGACTCGCGCAGTGAGTTCGCGCGGGCTGAAAGGTTTCGTCATGTAATCGTCCGCTCCCAATTCCAGCCCGGCCACTTTATCGCTTTCATCAATTTTGGCTGTCAATAGAATGATCGGCGTCTCGCGCTCTTTGCGATGCAGGCGGATGAATTCATAGCCGTCCATTTCCGGCATCATGATGTCCAGCAGGATCAGGTCGGGTTTCTCGTTGCGGGCCTGGAAAAGCGCCTCACGTCCGTTCTTGGCGGTGACGACTCTAAATCCTTCATTGGAAAGATACGCTTTCAAAAGCGACACGAGCCGCTCTTCATCGTCAACGACCAAAATTGTTTTTGCCATAATACATTCTTCTCCTCTCCATCCAATCGGGTGGCGAAATCGCTCCGACTGGATGGAGTAAATCATGCTTCCTGTTTTCCTCGTTAAGGCGTTGGTGTCTCAGAGGGCATGGGAGCTGGAGTAGATGCAGCCGGAGGCATTGCCGATGGAGCCAGAGCAGGATTCTTTGTTTGCAGGAATCGGATCAAAACTCTCACCAAGCCTGCGTTGGCAGCAGCGCCCGAAGAGGCTCTTGCCCGCAACGTTGCGATAGCTTGTGGATTGGGAGTCGCGCCACCGCCACCAAAGCCGCCACCGCCACCAAATCCCCCGCCACCACCACCGCCAATTCCCCCGCCACCTCCAAATCCGCCACCCCCACCACCACCTGCACGCGGTGTACCTGTGCCTCTTGCACCAGTTGATATTCCTAG
>PMLN01000010.1 GCA_003158885.1 Anaerolineae bacterium | reverse complement strand
TTGAATTTGTCCAAAGTCCAATTATAAAGTCATCCTTGTTTTCATCCTGGGAATGATCGTGCGCTGCCTGGGGATTGGGAGGCGGCCGATCTGGTACGACGAGGCTTTTTCGATCCTGTTTTCGGAAAAGGGACTGGCGGCCATGCTGTATGGGACACTGGCGGCAACCGTCCACCCGGCGCAAACTACACGATTATCTTGGTGAAAGAAATAACCCAACCGGAACCAATTGGCCCAGATTGGGTTATCAAGCGACCCAACCCCACATCCAGAACTGGGCGCACAAAAACAAGAGAAGAATAAAAGATGGATAAAGAATCAAACGATGAACGATAGGACGCTTTCCCCATATCCCCAAAACATAGAAAGACGGAAATAGTGTAAGAACGTAGCGCAGCATAGAATTGAGCGGCTGGGTGTCAACAACGCGCATCGTCAAAACGAGATATGTTGCGACCAAATACAAATTATATTCAAATGGAACATACTTCCAACCCAAAACGATTAGGGCGAGAAATAATAGAGAAACGACGAGGTTCAAAATATCTATGTAGTTCAGACTGCCAGCCGTTAAAACACGAAACGCATAAATGAAATTATCCCAGGGAAAAGCCATGCGGGCGTAAAGGTTGCTTTCCGCCAAAGGAATTACATTGCCGCCACTACCGGTGATCGCTCTCAAAGATACATAAACCAAGATGCCGATTGAGGCGAGGCAAAGACCGGTTAAAGCAGAAAGGCGGCGCAATATTTTCCGAGCATTCCACATGCAATATAGTAAAGGTAAAAAGAGCGCAATACCTTGCAGGCGAATCAATGTTGCGCAAGAAATCCAAATGCCTGAATATAGCCATTGACCCTTCTGCATGCACTGCAATGCCAAGATCGCTGTAACAATAAATAACCCTTCGGTATAGGCGCCGAAGAGAAAAAAAGATGCTGGAAAGATTAAGAAATACACCCATCCTCTAGATGCAGAGCTTTTTTGCAAGCTTTTCCCTTCCCAGCTTTGAAACAAATCATAAAGCATCTTTAAACACATCAAAGTTGCCAAACCCGAAACGACCATGCCCGCAACAAATCCATCTCCAAAAATCAGTGCAAACAATTTGACCAGCAATGGATACAACGGTGGGAAATGAATATCGTCAGGTATCACGCCATATCCGCGTTCTGCGATTGATACATACCAGTTGGTATCAAAACGCTGCCAAACGGATACCCATGAATTTGGAAAGCTATTCAAACCGAAGTACGGGAAAATTTTGTCGACAGAATAATCTGCGCGGGACAAACTCCTTCCAGCATATTCACCAGATACAGCTTCACCGTTTAAAATATCCCAGCGGCTGCCGGTCTGGAGATCGGCAATTTGGCCATTAACGTTTCGGATTGCGATAAAGGTCAGCAGATGGTTATCAACAATAGGTTCGTAAGCCGCACGAAAGCTGGTTCGCAGGTCAAACACGGTTAAAATAGGCTGGCCAAAAATGTTAAACTCACTCACTGCCAGTGGAGTGGCATTTAATATCAATGCCGACCAAAGAAAGTAAAAAACACGGAGGGCAAAGTACCCCTTTACGGCAAATCGCCATGCCGCCGGCAAGCGCGCCCAAAGAGTGAAAGGAGATATATTCTTCATGAATTCAAATGGATGAATAACCACATTTTAGCACACAACTTCACCTACTGAATTTATAATAGCTCAATTATTCCTCCGGAGTTGCTCTGAATGAAAAACAAAGCTTCTGCATTTATTATTCAAACGACAATTTTCCTGGGTCTCCTATCGGCGCTCCTGGTCTTTATCATCCTGGCACGCACACCGCAAGATGCGGATATGTGGTGGCATCTGCGGGCAGGCCAGAACATGTGGCAATCGAAATCCATCCTGCTGACGGATACATTTAGTTATACGCGGGCGGGACAGCCATGGGGCAATGCGTTCTGGGTATCGGAGATCGTTTTCTATCTCTCCTACAAATTGGGAGGATTCCTGGCGCTCACATGCCTGGTGGCACTGGTCGGAGCGCTGACATTCTATTTTATATACCGGCGGATGGAGGGCAATCCGTTCGTCAACGCCTTCGTCATCGTCCTGGCCGTGCTCACGGCGGCACCCATCTGGAGCCCGAGGCCGCAAATCTTTTCCTTCCTGATCCTGGCGCTATTGGATGGATGGTTAAGCAAAATCCAAAAGGGGAATCAAAAATGGCTGTGGTTATTAATACCGATCTTTGCATTGTGGGCCAATATCCACGGCGGATGGATGTGGGGATTTCTATTGCTGGCGGCACATATTGCCGGGATGGCGCTCAATAATTTATCCAAAGAAAAGCGGGGGGACATTGAGAATTGGAAATTCCTGCTGAGGCTGGTATTTTGGTCGGCGGCCGCATGCCTGGCAATCGGCTTGAACCCAAATGGAATTACGATCTGGCGGCTGCCCTTTTACACAGCCAGCGTCTCGATGCAAATCCAGGAATGGGCCTCGCCGGATTTTCACCTACTTGAATTCCAGCCGTTATTGTGGATGGTATTCCTGCTGGTGATCACGGCCGTGCTGGCGAAACCAAAAACCAATTGGGGGACACTCTTCAAGGTGCTCGGTTTTGCCTACCTGACCTTTGTCTCGGCACGCAGTATTGCGGTGTTCGCAATCATTGCCGCGCCGGTGCTGGCGGAATGGACGAACGCGGCCATAGAAAACATAAAAACAGACCTGGCCATCCATTTCGATATGAGTGCGGGTCCGCTGTTATCGGAAAAAACAAATTTGGTTTTGAATAGCGTCTTGCTATTCATCATCGGAGTGACCGCGCTGGGCCGCGCCTATCTGGTATCCATGCCAACGGAAGTTAATAAGAACATACCAGTTGCAGCAGTGCAATGGCTGAAGGAAAATCCAACCGGCGGCAATTTATTCAACTCGTATAACTGGGGCGGATACCTGACCTGGGCGCTGCCGCAAACGCCGGTCTTCATTGACGGGCGCGCCGACCTGTATGGAACCGAATTGATGAACGAATGGTGGAATGTAGTGGATGGCACACCGCAAGGACTGGAAGTGCTCGATCGGTGGAAGGTGCAAACCATCCTGCTGGAGCCAAGCTGGCCAGTCATTAAACTACTGCCGTCCATGGGATGGAGGAAAGTTTACGAGGACAACATGGCGGTCATATTCGTCAAAGAAAAATAGTTGGGAGTGATTCGCTCACCACGGAGTGCACAGGCGCTTTGCGTGCTTCGCGAAGTTCACAGAGTTTTTTCTCTGTGCATTCCGTGATCTCTGTGGTGAACAATACAGAAGTTCAAAAACCCAACCACTTTAAGAAAAACGGGGAAAGGTCAAGGTTATTTATGCGCAAAGATGACGGCGCTGTTATTTTCAAAGACGAGGGTATAGTCCGGGCTGGCTCTCAGTAAATACAAAAGCAGAGAGGGGGTCGGATTGGTTTTGGTAGGCTTTTGAAGATAGAGATAATCAAAAGAGAGATGATTCGAGTCCGCCCAGGCTTGAACGCAGGAGGGAGCAGAATCGAGACAGGATTGCAGACCATCCAAGCTGCCAAGAAAAGGCAGGAAGCTTTTTCCGAGCAGCCATTCGCGGCCCTGGACCGTGCTTTGATTGGTACGCAGCGAATAAACCGGGAACCATTCGGCCACGGGATCGTTCAACGGATCAGCCCGCCCGGTGATGACAATAAAGCGGCTTTGAGAGGGAGTGTGATCGGCGACCCAGGTCATCGCAGAGCGGTCGTCGGGTGAGACCACATAATTGGTGAGACTAAAGTCATAAATCAGCGCGCCGATCAATGCAAAGAACAGAACGTAACTAACCACAATTCTAGCCACGCGCCCTTGAGTGATCAATTCCGTCCAATCATGCGACTCGAGCTTCTGCTTTAACTCGAGAGAGGCGATGGCGGGAATCAGCAGGTCAGATAAGGCGATCCCGCCAAGGAGTGCCAGCGGAATGGCAGCGATAGCCGTGGCGCTGCGCGGTTCAACCACAAAGGGAAACAAAACCCAGACAGGCAGGAACCAATCCCGGCGCGCCGATTGAACTGCGAAGCCGATCAAACCCAGCACCGTGAGAACGGTGGCAAAGCGCTCTTCGGCAAAATCAAAGGTGATCCAGGGAAGCCAGAAGAGCGCGCTGTGCCCGCCCGTATCGAGCGCAGATTGAAAAGGCGCAAAGCCGTGCTGAAACAAGACGGTCCCCCACCAGGGAGAGGTGAAAAGGATCACACCCAGGGTAACAAGCAAGGCATCGCGCAGGCCACGCCAAGTGCGACCTTTGAAAAGCCAGATCAAGACACAGGCGGCGGCCGTGTGAAGCCCGGTCTCGGGATGGCTGAGGATGGCGCCTGCACCGAACAAGGCTGTCAGTAAAAGATACTTCGGCGCGCGCCGTGTGAACAAAGCCCAGGAGGAAGCGCAGGCCAAAAGAAGGAAGAGCAAGCCGAAAGACCGGCTGAGTCCGCCGCCCATCACATACCACGAAAACAGGCGCGGCAGCAAGGCATAAACCATGACGGCCAGCGCAGCCTTCGAGCGTGAATTCAACATCAGGCTGGCCATCCAGTAAAAGGCAAAGATGGAGAGGGTCGAAACCAGAGGCGGGAGCCAGCGCAGAAGATCAAAGGTCGAAATGCCAAGCAAGGAAACCAGTCCGGCCACATAGAACGAAAGAGGCGGATACGCAAAAGGGATATTCAGGTTGTTGTAGGAAGTAAAAGCGGGAAGCAAAAAA
>PMLN01000392.1 GCA_003158885.1 Anaerolineae bacterium | reverse complement strand
GATTGGGCCGCCAATGAGCCAAAGGTGCCAAGATATTTGCCGTGATATTTCCCAAACAACCCATGCGCGTTATCTTCAACAACGGCAATGCCATGCTGATATGCGACCGCAAGAATTTTATCCATTTCGCAGCCCACGCCCGCATAATGGACCGGAACAACCACCCTGGTATGGGGGGTGATCAAAGCCTCAAGTTTGGATTCATCCAAATTAAGAGTATCCGGCCGAACATCTATGAAGACAGGCCTGGCACCGCGCAAGACAAACGCATTCACCGTCGAGACGAAGGTGAAATCGGGAATGATGACTTCATCACCGGGTTGAATATCCAAAAGAATCGCCGACATATCCAGCGCATGCGTACACGAGGTGGTCAACAAAGCTTTTGGCACGCCAAGCTCCTGTTCAAGCAGGGCACTGCATTCCCTGGTAAAGGGACCGTCGCCGGAAATGTGTCCGCTTTGGACGGCTTGCGTAACGTATTCGAGTTCCTTGCCAATAGGAATCGGACGGTTAAAATCAATGCGGGGATTCTCTTCCATATCAGTCCTTGCGAATTAGGATGGTGAAATCATAAATGCGATAATCATGAAGCAAAGCAACATTCTTTGAAAAGTTGCGTTTGCAATGATCGAAAAGATAAAGCGGATCGGCGTAATAAAGATCGGGGCGCATTCTATCCGCGTCTGAATATTTGGTCAGGAAGTTGCTGGCGAATCCCTTGCGGCTGAGATCGTTGAAGCGCTTAAGCGAATCGACCACATACTCCGTCCAGGTTTCAAAAGCCTGCCCGCCGCGCACATTGAACACGCCGCTGGCAACCACGTAATCACAGACAGGCAATGGATCCCGGTCTGTCAAGAATGTGCGATCCGGTTGACCTGCATGTGTCCGCCGCGCAACATCAATCGCGCTTTCCAAAATATCGAAGCCATAATATCCGGCATGAAGTCCCTTTCGTTCCATGTAGTCCGCCAAGGCCCCATAGCCGCAGCCATAATCGAGAATAGAGAAGGAGGGCGTTTCGACAATTTTAAGCAACTGATCGAAGCGCGTGTTTTGGGATTCATCCGAATTCCAATCCACGCCGCGCGGGGATGCGCCGTATTCTTCCATTCGTTTGCCGAAATAAGATTTGACCTGCTTCAAACCGGGGATATCGTTCATGCTTTTCCCTTTTCAAAATATCGAGCGGCATCCGATCCGACCATGAACAACAAATCCAGCACGCTAACGAACGGATCATAGGGAGGATACAACTGCGGGTATTCCGGATAATCGTATCGCATATATTCGAGTGTGATATCCGCCGCCGCAAATTTTTCAGTTTCGATGTAATCCTGAGCCGAAGGCCCGCTGATGTAATGCGTCGCGCCGACCCGCTTCAAAACCTGGATGAGGCGGTCGGTCTTCTCGCCAGCGATTCCGTCCAACTCTGAGGAGCGCATAAAGCGTGTATGGCTGTTTCCCAATTCACGCGCCAGCGTCATTGTGGTCTCGACGGTAAAATCGGCAATGAATTCATCGCGGCGCTCATAAAACGATTCGAGCAAAGGAAGATATTGTTTGAAACAGGGCGCCTTGCTATAGGAAACCGTCAGCGTCTTAAGATGATTCTTCGCCCACGGTTTGCTCTGATCTATCTTCACAGCCTTAATCGGGACGCCTTGCGTGACACCCGAACTGTGCACCGGTATGGTCAGCCACTGTTTTCCATGCGCAGTTTTAATCTGGTTGCGATTGCGCCAGCCGTGTTTATCGTACTGCACATCGTCGTAAAAAATGAAAAGGTCCGCGCGGCGGATCTGGTCGAAGTAGCCGCGCCAGGGAATATAAGACGGCTGCAGGATCACCGCGATCATGAATCCCCGTCCGTCGTTCTTTGAATCACATAGGGTGGCCGGCCGGAACTGCGCTCAAACATGCGCGCCAAATATTCGCCAATGATCCCCAAGGCAAAAAGCTGGACGCCGCTAAAGATGATCACTACCGAGACTAAAAAGGAAAATCCGGGTATGGAGCCGAGCGTAAAATAAATAATGAGCACATATAACAAAACAAAGAAACCAATGATCGTGAACAAAAAGCCCAAAATGCTGGCGATACGCAATGGGATGGTCGTGTAATTGGTAAGAACCAGCAGGGAAACTTTAATCAGCTTTGTGAAGTTGTAGTTGGAAGCACCCACCGTGCGCGGCGATTCTTCGATCTCGATGGAAGCAAAACGGGTCGCGCCCCACGAAAGAAGCACATCAATTTGCACATCGGGGCTGTTGATGGAACTGAAGGTCTGCTTCAATTCTGCACGAAAGGCTTTGTAGGCGCTAATGTCGCGGATCATCTTCACGCCCATTACGGACGAGATGGCCCATTTAACAATCGCCGACAAGATACTCTTCCACCAGACCTGACTGCGAATGCGAGGCACACCATAAACAACATCGTAGCCCTCATTCAACTTCGCCAACAACCTGGGCAAATCGGATGGATCATGCTGAAGGTCATCGTCCATGGTAACGATCACATCACAGCGCGCTTCACGAATGCCGCACAATGTGGCATTTTCCTGACCGTAATTCCGCATCAATTTAATGCCGCGTACCCACGGATATTGTCCGGTCAACGCTTGGATCACATCCCAGCTGTGATCGGGGCTGCCGTCATTGACAAGCAGAACCTCAAATTCCTGCGCACAAGCAGGCAATACAGTTGCAAGGCGCGTCACCAACAGTTCAAGCGTATGTTCCCCTCGGTAGACGGGAATCACCACAGAGCAATTCATGGAAAAGATTTTACCATGCCATTGAGAGCAGCTTCACGAAGGTTTGGAACCCCGGCAAAGGGCTTCAAAGCCGAACGCCGTGCTTCTCTGCCAGCAATTTGAAAGAGCGAGCCGCCTCTTCTTTTTTTCTCTGCGCGTCCCAATTGAGAAATTCGCCAAGAGCATCACAAATTTCATCAACCGCTGCGCGCGTCAAGCGGCCAAGCATGGCCAGCATGGACCGGCGCATCAGAAAATCATCCAGATGAACGACTTTTTCATACTGGGCAATATAACCGATCTCGCGGCGGCTGTATGAAGGCAATGATTTAAGCGGCATATCGTTTATCTGGCCGATGAACGCAGCAATCTGGCCGGCGCGTGTGCCATATCGTTCGAATAAAACCTGCACCCGTTCCGCCGATAAACCTGTCCCGGCTGCGATGCCATCCAGTTTGGGCTTAATTTCCTCCGGCTTAGCGGGATAGCCGCGTCCGCCGCCGATGGGCAATGACTGTGTATCTTTCAGGCGCGCTTTGCCCAGAAACCCCAGAGCTTTATCGGTCACCTGCTCGGAAAATGCGCGAAAGGATGTCCACTTACCGCCCACCAACGAATAAACCGGGAAATTTACTCCGGTCAAATCACCACTCACCACCTGAATTTCATGGTCGCGGGTGATCTGTCCAGTGTTCTTTGCATGGCTGGCCGACAGCGGGCGAACTCCGCTGAAACGATAGACAATATTTCCGCGCGTCACTTTAATGCCCGGAAAAACGCGAGCAATCATGCCAAGGAAATAATCCACTTCTTCTTCCGTGCAATGGGCTTCATCGGGATTCTCGATCCCGATATCCGATGTACCCACCAGAACGCGGTCAAACAAGGGGAAGATCAAAACGATCCGTCCGTCCTTATTCTCGAAGAAAAATTCGTTATCACCGATTGCCTTGCGAAGCTCGGGATGAGCGATGACAAGATGCGAACCTTTCGTCCCGCCGATGAAATGCGTCGAGAGGCCCAAACTGCGATTGGCAAAATCAATCCACGGGCCGGCGGCGTTAATCACCAGACGAGGTTTCACTTCATAAACGACATCCGTTAATTCGTCCCGGAGAAGAAGCGTATCGCCGCTGCCACCGGAAAGGCTCATATAGTTGACCGCCCGCGCGTTGGGGTTATCCGTTTCTGCATCCAGGATCAATTCAAGTCCAAGGCGTTCAGGCTGGAGAATCGCGCCGTCATAATACGTTGCCGTATTGATAATCTTTGGATTGAGTTTGTCCCAGCGTGCAAGTGAAGATTTGCGGTTTTGGAATTGATGGCGAGGCACGGTACGCTGCTTACCGGTAAACGCATCGTAAAACATCAAACCGACCTTAATCACAATGGAGCCGCGTTCCGAGGGTTTATCGAGCAGGCGCAAAAATTTCAGCGGCGCATTGAACAGGCCCGAGAAAACCTTGAACATTGGAACCGTAGTCGGCAGGGGCTTGACAAGATGCGGCGCATTTTGAATCATGCGGTTGCGCTCCTGCACCGCTTCACGCACCAAACGAAATTCCCCGTTCTCCAAATAGCGAATGCCGCCATGCGCCATGTGCGAAGAAGCCGCGCTGGCACCGGAGCAAAAATCGGCGCGGTCAATCAGCAGGACATCCGCGCCGTTCAATGCCAGGTCGCGGAACGTGCCAATGCCATTGATGCCTGCGCCCACGATCAATACAGAGACTTCATAATTTTGTTTTAGGGCACTGAGAATTTGATTTCGATTCATGGTTCTCCAAATGATTTAGCCGCGAATTTCGCTAATTTGCGCGGATTTCTTTTTTGCTTCGCGGCAAGAATTAACTTGCCCAATCAAACGTACGTGTTACAGCCTTCTTCCAACCCGAGTATAACTTCCCGCGTTGGTCCGAGTCCATGTTCGGAATCCATTGCTTATCCTGACCCCAATTTGCGCGCAAGGCATCGAAATCCCTCCAAAAACCGACGGCAAGCCCCGCGGCGTAGGCGGCGCCCAAGGCAGTGGTTTCCGCGACCTTCGGGCGAATGACCGGCACATCCAATATATCGGCCTGGAACTGCATCAGCAATTCGTTGAACACCATGCCGCCATCCACCTTTAATGCGGTGAGTTTGACGCCGCTGTCTTTTTCCATTGCATCCAACACTTCGCGCGTCTGATAGGCCGTAGCCTCCAGAACCGCGCGTGCAATATGGCCTTTATTCACATAGCGCGTCATCCCGACGATTGTGCCGCGCGCATCGGAACGCCAATAGGGTGCAAACAATCCGCTAAATGCGGGGACAAAATAAATACCGCCGTTATCTTCAACCGTCCCTGCCAATGTCTCCACCTCCGACGATTGACGGATCAATCCCAAATTATCCCTCAGCCACTGAACCAGCGCGCCCGTGATCGCAATGGAACCTTCCAGTGCATAAACCGCTTTTTGGTTCCCAATCTTATATCCAAGAGTGGTGAGCAATCCTGACGTGGATGGCGTGGGTTTCTCACCGGTGTTCAATAACATGAAACAACCTGTGCCATAGGTATTCTTGGCCTCGCCTACCGAATAACAGGTTTGACCAAACAGCGCGGCTTGCTGGTCGCCGAGGTCGCCCGATACAGGAATGCCTTGTAGAACACCCCGCGCAGTTCCATATGTTTCGGACGATGAGCAAATTTTGGGTAACAGTGCGCCGGGGATGCCAAGCAAAGACAGGATTTCCTCATCCCAATTCAATGTCTTGAGATCCATCAACATGGTACGCGAAGCATTGGTCACATCGGTGATATGTTCGCCGGTCAGGTTCCAAATGATCCAGGTATCCAGGTTGCCAAATAATAATTCCCCGCGCTCCGCCTTTTCCCGTGAACCGCTTACATTATCGAGAATCCATTTGATCTTCGGCCCGGAAAAATAAGTTGCCAAAGGCAAACCCGTTTTATCCCTAAATCGATCCTGCCCGCCATTTTTTGCCAGTTCGGTGATGATCTCATCCGTCCGTGTATCCTGCCAGACCACTGCGTTATAGACCGGTTTACCGGTTTTCTTGTCCCATACCACCGTCGTCTCGCGTTGATTGGTGACCCCGATGGCGGCGATGTCAAAGACAGCACAATCCGCTTTGGCGACCGCACCCGCCATCACTTCCTGTGTACGCTCCCAAATCTCCAACGGATCATGCTCGACCCATCCTGGTTTGGGATAAATTTGCCGATGTTCCTTCTGATCAACGGCAACGACATTCCCGGCGTGGTCAAAGATCATAAAACGCGTGCTGGTCGTGCCTTGATCAATTGCAGCGATATATTTACTCATGGCCTTCTCCAGTGAGAATATACACCCATTGTAAAACAATATTCGTTCAGGCCTTTATGCCCAATCTCTTACAGCGAAAAAGCCTTTAAAAAGGAATCTTCCCAACCGCAGGTTGGGAAGATTTTGATTTATGAAACCAGGATGAACTTATCCGGCTTGGTGCCGCAGGTCTTGCATGGCTCTGTCGGCTTGCCAATCTCGATATTTCCGCAGACAGGACAAAGATAAAATTGAACATCGGCCAAGTCCTTGCCCTGCTTTACGGCCTCGAGCGCCATTGTATACAATTTAGCATGGATGGCTTCCACCTCCACAGCATATCCAAACATGCGTTGTGCTTTATGGTCTTCGGAACTAGCTTGCTCAAACATAGGCGGGTACATCTCTGTATATTCATAAGTTTCCCCGTCTATTGCAACCTGGAGATTCGCGGCGGTAGTCCCAACCCCGTCCAAGGCGCTCAAATGTCCCTCGGCATGGATGCGTTCCGCTTCAGCTGTGGTACGGAACAAGCGGGCTAAATTTGGAAAGCCTTCCCTTTTGGCTTTCTTCGCAAAGGCGCGGTACTTCTGATTTGCCTGACTTTCACCGGCAAAGGCATTCTTCAAATTATCAATTGTGGTTGGCATCATGGCTCCTTTTTAGCATTTAAACAAGTATGTGAACTTGCTTTGATTATATGTTCCCGTTTAGGCAGATACTAGTTGCGTTTGTCATGAATCTTGCATGAGCCACTGCGTAAACAAATATCCTCCCGGAAATCCGCCTTTTCTCCATGCCAAAACATTCAAAGGGTCGGAATTTAGTCACTCCAATTGCGAGTTCCGGATAAAAACGCCTTGCCGCTCATGGTTTTTTTCGCAGCAGGTTGTACCTGATCGAGAATGAGAAGCCCGCCTCGCGCGCCGACCGCGGGCTGGCCCTGATAAACCAGCCTCTGCCCTGCCGAGGCGTTTCCCATTTCTGCGTGAGCAAGGTGAACCTTTAACATCCCGCCACCCCATTCAAAATATGTGCCCGGCCACGGGTTGAAGGCGTGCACGCGCCGAATCAATTCTTCAACCGGCCTGGTGAAATCGAGCAAGCCGTCTTCCTTCTTTAACATTGGAGCGTATGTGACCCGATCTTCCTCCTGAACTTGCGGCTTGAGTTCACCCGATAAATAGCGCGGCAAAGTTTCGACGAGCAAATCCGCGCCCACACGCGATAACTTTTCGGACAAGGAGCCGGCGGTATCCCCCTCTTCAATTGTTAGTGTACGCTGATCGATCAGCGCGCCGGTATCCACACCCTGGTCCATTTTCATGATCGTCACGCCGGTTTGAGAATCGCCAGCCAAAATCGCGGCCTGTATCGGCGCGGCGCCGCGCCAGCGCGGCAGCAACGAAGCGTGAATATTGATGCACCCATAGGGGGGCAAAGTCAGAACGTCCGGCTTGAGAATCTGCCCAAAGGCGGCCACCACGATCAGTTCCGGGTTCCAGAGGCGCAGTTGATCCAGCGCTTCAGGCGCGCGTAATTTTTCCGGTTGAATCACATCCAATCCAAGTTCGAGCGCAAGCGTTTTGATCGGCGGAGACTTGAGGGCGCGTCCGCGTCCAGACTCCCGATCCGGCTGTGTTACAACACCCACTACCTCATAATGGGATGCCAAGGCGCGCAGAGCAGGCACGGCAAAATCAGGCGAGCCCATAAAAACAACATGAGTCATTAAGTGCATTTTAGCACAGTAGTACCATTGTCTTCCTTGTATTTTACATAATTCGTTGTAAAATACTCTAAATTCTATTTCAAAGGAGAATTATCATGTCTCAAGCACCAATGTCTACTGATGTCACCAGTGACGATAAACTGTGGGCCGCGCTTGGCTACCCAATTTGGCCTATTGCAATAGTCATGTTGTTAATGGACGAGAAGAAAAACCGGCCTTTCATAAAGTATCATGCTGTTCAGTCGCTTGCCCTAAATGTGGTCCTCATTATTGCCACGTTCATTTTGGGGTGTATTTTGGCCGCGATCACGTTCTTCCTTGCAGGTAGTGGTGGTTTATTGGCCGGTGTGCTTTGGTTTGTCACACTGTGGCCAGCCATTGAAGCCTACAATGGCAAGTTCCTGGAAATCCCTATGATTACCAATTTCATTAAGAATCAGGGCTGGGTCTCATAAAAAATAGATCACGGTTTGAAAATGCAGGAAAGCATTTAATGCTTTCCTGCATTTTTGTTTTCAATGGTACAATAAATTTATCAAGCTCATAATACATTCTTCGGTGGAGATGGTTAAGATGCAAAATCCTTCCAGTTATTCAACAGCAGGCAAAACCAATGGAATGGCTATCACCAGTTTGATAGCAGGTATTTTATCCTGGGTGCTTGCCCTTATTTTGGCATGTCTCAATTGGGTCATAGTTCCATTGTTTGCACTTGCGACCATGGGAGTCGGACTTATGCTTTACCTATGTACCGCTGCAATTGGGTGTCTATCACCATTGGGCTGGATTGTTGGTGCAGTCACAGGCTACATGGCTAAGAATCAGATTAAGCAATCCGGCGAAGGTGGAGAAGGAATAGCCAATGCAGGTTTTATTATGAGTTTAGTTGGTTTAGGAATTACAATTCTAGGTGTTTGTATAGTCGGTATATTGGCAATAGCAGGAACCATTCACCTTCCCAATCCCTCATCGTA
>PMLN01000019.1 GCA_003158885.1 Anaerolineae bacterium | reverse complement strand
CGTGATTCTGTACACGGATTGGACGGATCCTTCGGCGGAAGCGCACGGAAAAATCTTTTAAAAATCCGTATGATCCGTGTTCAAAAGGTTTTTAATCACGGCAATTCCCAATGAGCCGATTAATTCTGTGGATTATCTCGGAATACCGGTAATCTTTATCCCGGCATGTGTCGAACCGTACTGCTTATTGATGTGGATCAGTACGCTTGTCAGGCCTTCCAGCACGACGGAGTTCTCTATCGCTCCGGCATCCCAGCCGGTCAATCCCGCCGCGCTGACCAGTTTCAATGCTTCGGCGCGCGCCTCCTTGCTCGTTCCTGTCACCAGCACATCGCACTCCACCTTCTCATCCCGCAAAAGGTGTTCATGGGAAATATTATGGAATGCTGCGGCAATTTCAGCGCCCTCGCCCAGAATTTGCTTTGCTTCCTGTGCTGCGGAACCGGCCGGCGGCATTTGGACTTTGGTCACTTTGGGAGGCACGATCGGCACGGTTACATCAATCAACAACTTGCCTGTCAACAATTCCTTTACCGATTCCAGCGTCTCGCGCTGGGCCGCATAGGGGACGGCCAACACCACTATATCCGCTTTTTTCGCTGCTTCCCGGTTGCTCAAGCCTTCAATGAGCGCTTTCTCTTCGAGCATCTTGCACAGCTCCTGTGCCGCACTTTTGGCTTTATCTTCCGTACGGGAGCCGATGTAGATATGATAACCGGCCCTGGCCCAGCGGTATGCCAGGCCTTTGCCTTCCTTGCCGGTTCCGCCCAGCACGGCGATGGATAAAAGAATGGGTGAGTCGTTCATGATTTGAATTTGTCCTGGTAGCGTTTCCAGACTTTGGAGGATAGCTCACGCGCGCGCGCCGCGAGCGCGGCTTCATCCAGTGTAAGCAGTTCGCGGTCTTTCATCAATAGTTTTCCGTCCACCATGCTTGTGGTGATCATGCTTTGCTGGAATCCGAAGATGATATGCCACGGCAGGTTTTCGGGAGACAGGAGAGTGGGGGCATGATAGTCCACGAAGATCAGGTCGGCGACTGCACCGGGCACGAGTAGACCGATCGGCGCAGAAGGGAAGAAGACATTTGCCAGGGCGGCGTTGTTGTAAATGGCCATATCTGCCACGTTCGTTCCCGACATTCGGCGGGGATCCCGGTTCCAAACCTTGTGCAAAAAATAGGCCGCCTTCCATTCCTCCCACATCGCATTGGAGAATCCATCGTTGCCCAGGCAGACTTTGATCCCGGCCCGCATCATCGATTCGACCGGCGCGGCTCCCACCGCATTATTCATGTTGGAACGCGGCTGGTGGGAAACCCATGTCCCTGTTTCGGCCAGGATTTCCATCTCGCGCGCGTCGATGTGGACGCCATGTGCGGCAATGGTTTTCGGTCCGAGGATTTCATGCTTTTGTAACCGGTCGATCACGCGCATTCCGGATTTATTGATGCTATCCCATTCATCCGCATCGGATTCGGCCGCGTGGATGTGGAATCCCGTTCCTTCGGGAACTGCCGCCCGGCAGGCTTGCAGTGTTGCGCCTGAAAGCGTCAGGCTGGCGTGCAAACCAAAGGTCGCAGCCAGGCGCGGCTGTGGATTCGTGGCGAGGCGTTTGATGAATCGGAGATTTTCTTTAATTCCGGCTGTGGCTTTGTCCGGCCCATCGCGGTCCGTGACTTCGTAGCACAGCACGCCGCGTAACCCGGCTTGGTTAACGGCTTCCGCAATGATGTCAAGCGAGCCGTCAATGGCATTTGGGGAGGCATGATGATCGATCAAGGTGGTTGTGCCGTGTTTGATCGCGTCCACCAGGGAGAGCAGTGCGGAGTAGCGGATATCTTCTTCGAGCAGGGATTTATCGAGCGGCCACCAAAGTTTTTCCAGGATCTCGGGAAAATCCTTTGGCGCCGAACCGGGGATGGCCATGCCGCGCGAGAACGCGCTGTAGAAATGCGTGTGAGCGCAAATTCCACCCGGCATGACGATTTGCCCGCCCGCATCCAGTTTCTTTGTTTTTGGGTGCAGCTTCTCCAACTTGGCCGAAGGCCCTATTTCGCGGATCTTGTTGCCTTCGATCAGCAAGGCGTGGTTCTCCAGGACGCAATTTGGCGTTTCCCAGGTGACGAGGGTGGCATTTGCAATTAACATGTTTATGAAAATCCGAATTGAGTTGGATTGGGAAGTTTATAACCTGAAGTTCCAATTTCCCAAAGAGTCATATAAGCCGCTTCGCGGAGTTCAGGGTTATCTCCGTACGCGGCGTGATAGATTCCCGCGATCGCACCATCCGTAAGTTCTTTCTTTAAATGCGACAGCGCCGCGAGACGTTCCTCCTCTTTGCCGTTTTTTAACGCGGAAAGTAGAATATCGGTGGCGGGAGAGCCGGGCGAAATGCCGACCCCTTGCGTTCCCGCGAACTCGATGAGCCATGGAGTCTCGGAAGGGGCCTTGAGAGGCCGCGGCACGCGTGGATTATCGGCTTGATCCCGTGCATCCAGCACTTCGTTCGCTGAATTGCGCACCATCCATTGTTGATCTTCC
>PMLN01000178.1 GCA_003158885.1 Anaerolineae bacterium | reverse complement strand
GCACAGTTACACTCGCGGAAAGATGGGGGTTTTTGTGCGATAAAATCGAGTCTGGATCGGAAGTTTCCAATGAATTAGAAGCTGAGATTGATCAGTTGGTTTATCAGTTATATGGGTTGACGGAAGAAGAGATCAAGATTGTGGAAGGAAAGCAGTTAGTCTCGTATGAGGTAAAATCTGGCGAGACGAAAGAATAGGGAAGAAGATCTAGTAAATTCCAAGTGGTCTGGAGGGCTTAAAATGAACAAAAATTTTGACACTTTTTTACGTTGGGGAATGCCAGGGTGGTCCGCCATCATGGGGTTTCTCATTTTCGTGTTAACCGATTATTTCTCCGCCAATGACAGCACTATGTACGACAAAATAAACTCTGCTTTTGCATCACAAGGGCTTTGGCAGCTCACGGTAGCCGCTTTGCTTGTCGCTGGCGCTGGTGTTCCGCTTGGCTTCATTATCTATCAAATATATTTTTATTTGCGCTGGAATTCGCCAGTCTCAGAAGATGGTCTTCTTCCTCCCTTGGTCGTGGGAAGACGCGCCGAGCTTGATGATACACTGCACACATTGAAAATTAAAGATCTTGCGTTTAAGGAAAAATGGAGAGATGAGTTGTTAAGCGAGGGAGAAGATCATCGAACGACTTGGTTTTATATGGATCCGTTTTTAGTGGACACATTAATCCAGGCAGATAAAGATGGCACCGTTTATGATAGGCATAGCTACCTTATGAATATGCTCCATACATTAGGTGCCAGCCATTTGGGAATTGTAATAGGCTATGTTTCTTATTTATTATTTAAGTGGAGAATGGAACAATCTCCATTATGGTGGTTGGTGGTGGCTTTTGGCGTAATACTCGTGGTACTAATCCTTCTTTCGAAAGAGGATTTGCGCAATCGTAATAAAAAACCAAACCTTTTTGGAATGCAAATCATGTATCCTGCAGAACTATTTATTGCGTCGCTTGTTTTAGTTTACTTAGTGAATAATCCGGCATTAAATATACTTTTTCGTTACCAATTGCCATGGTTCATATGTGCTGGTATCGCGCTATTATGGGGAATAAGCGTCAAAAGTGGAAGAAGGTTTTTAATGGTTATTTTTGTGTTCGCAACTATTTGCGCATATGTCATTAAGTTTTTAATACCACCATCAATTCAAATTAATGCAAACTGGCCCGTGATGCTTTCGATTTTGCTATTCTGTATCTTGACGCTTATTTTCCTCAAGAATAGACAAAATACGAGAGAACAGTTGGTGACTTTTGAATATTATTATGTCCAAAAATATATTGTTGATTATCAAAAAAGTAAGAAAAATCAAGTTTCCCAGACAGCTAAATAAAGGTCAAGATATTGAATCGACCCATTTCCAATTCATACTTTCAGGAGACCTGGGCTATGTCTGAAATCAAATTTGAAATCATCAAAAAGATCGGTGTGCTTTCCAAGTCCGCTTCGGGGTGGACAAAGGAAGTCAATCTCATGAGTTGGAACGACCGTGAGCCGAAATACGACATCCGCGAATGGTCGCCGGACAGAGAGAAGAGGGGCAAAGGCGTAACCCTGTCCAAAGAAGAACTGCTAACATTGAAAGAGTTGTTGAACAGCGTTGAGTTGTAATGGATTTAAATTGTCTTTTACTTTGCGGGCGCTTGCCCTTTGTTCCCTGCCCTTGTGTCCGCCTGCCCTTGTGTCCGCCTGCCCTGTGTTCGCCTGCCCTGTGTTCNNTCTTCAGGGTCAAGGGTTGAGGGTTGCGCCTTTGCGTGATAGCCCTCCATCTTCCGCTCCCCGTTTTCGTTCCTTAGCGCCCTTCGTGTACTTCGTGGACAAAATGTCTTATGCCTTTGTGTCTTCGTGACCTCGTGGTCAAAAACCTCGTAGCCTTCGCGAAGCACTTCCGTCGGTCGGTGTTCTTCCGACCAGGAAGCTCAGCGGCCTCCATTCTCGAATATCGAGTATCGAATACCGAATATCGAGTATCGAGTATCGAGTATCGAGTATCGAATATCGAATACCGAATAGCGAGTATCGAGTATCTAATATCTAATATCGAATATCTAATCCCCCAATCCCTCCCTCACCCTCTCCGCTGTAAATGGGATTTGCCTCACCCGTGCCCCTGTCGCATCGAAGATCGCGTTCGCCACTGCCGCGGCCGTAGTCACCGTGGACGGCTCACCCGCGCCCACTGCCGGCTCCTCGGGACGATTGATCAGCACGATCTCGATTTCCGGCGTCTCTGAAAAAGTCAGGATCGGATACGTTTCCCAATCCCTCGAAGTGATTCGCATCTCATCGAACTTCACTTCCTCCTTCAGCGCCCGGCTCAGGGATTGGATCACATTCCCTTCGACCTGATTTTTCACTCCATCCGGATTGATGATCAGCCCGCAATCGTGTGCCACCACGATCCGCTTCACTCTCACCATCCCGCTCGCCCGTTCCACCTGCACCTCCGCCACGCACGCCACGATGGCCTGGTCATTCTCGTATCGCGCAAAGGCCACGCCGCGTCCTTCTGCCACTTCGGCTTTATCCTTTCGCGGTGATGGGTGTGACTCCCAGCCCGCTCTCTTCGCCGCCGCTTCCAGCACTTCCCGCTCGCGTGCTTCCGTTAAATAGCGCAGCCGATACTCCAGCGCGTCGACTCCCGCCGCCGCGGCCAATTCATCCATGAACGATTCGTTTGCAAATGTATTTTCCGCCCCGCCCAGACTTCGGAACGATGAAGCCCTCAGCAGTGAATCGCCCACATAATGAACGGTCACGCGTTGTACCGGGAAGGCATAATTCGTCGGTGCGTTTCGTTCCGCCCCGAAGGAGAATCTCGATTGCGGCGCCGCTTGCCCCGAGAGCAACTGGGCGGTCACTAACTGGCCTGCGAAGCGCGCCCGCGCCACGTGTGAAGGCGACCACACCTGATAATCCCAGGCCGCCACATTTCCCTTCGCGTCCAATCCGCCTCGCACTTCCATCACCATTGCCGGCGATTTCGGTTCCCAGATGAACTCATCCTCCCGCGTCCACTGCACCCTCACCGGCTTGCCTATGGCCTGTGAAAGGATCGCCGCATCCGCCGCCGCATCGTCCGCGCCGTTCTGTCCGTAGCTTCCCGCCCCTTCCATAAAGATCAAGCGGACGTTTTCCGCCGGGATGTTTAGCAACTGTGCCAGTGCGCCGCTCAACGGGTATGGCCCCGGTGTGCTTGCCCATATCGTGGCATGCTCGCCTTGTACATCCGCCACCGCGCAAGCTGGCCCGATGGACGCGTGTGCATGGAATGGCTGGGTATAAGTGGCTTGGATTTTCTTCGTTGCGCCAGCCAGCGCTTTATTGAAATCTCCTTTTTCCACCAGCGCTTGATCCTCAGTGGGTTGGTTCCTCAGCGTCGTAAACAATTCCTGCATGTTTGGATAGGCCGCCGCCTCCTGCCACTTGACCTTGAGTTGCTTCGCGGCTTGGATTGCCTGCTCCTCGCGCTCTGCCACCACTCCGATGAAATTGCCGCGTTGGAATACTTTGACCATTCCCGGAATGTCTTTCACCGAATCCGCATCCACTGAGATCAATTTCGCCGCCGGGTTTGGCGGCCTCACCAGCCGCGCCTGCAGCATCCCCGGCACCTTCAAATCGTGGATGAAGCTTGCTTCGCCGCGCACCTTCGCTGGCAGGTCTGCGCGTGCTGCGGATTTTCCCACGATCTGATAATCTTTCGGCTCTTTGAATTTGGTCTTATCGCTCACCTGTAGCTCGAAGGATTTTCCTCCCATCAATTCTGCGTAGCTGACCGAACGTTCAGGTTGGCGGGTTACCGCAATGACTCCTTCCCGCACCCTGAGTTCATTGATTTGGGCATCCAGCCGTTCAGCCGCCATCTCGATCATGGCTCTCCGTGCCTCAGCCGCCGCCTTGCGCAGGGCTGTGCCGCTCCCGCTGATCGTCATGCTTCCGGCCGTATATCCTTCATCCGGTGTGCGTGCCGTATCTCCCATCACCATGTGCACTCGCTCGAGCGGCACGTCCAGTTCCTCGGCCACGATCTGTGCCAGCGCCGTTCGGACTCCGGTTCCCAATTCCACCTTCCCGCTAAAGGCGGTCACGCTTTCATCTTTTTCGATGGCGATCCAATCATCCAGCTGGTCGGATACTTCGCCCCAAGCCGCCTCGCGCCTCCCCGATCCCGGACGCCCGGTTCGCGGGCCTCTCCATGAATTTGAGTCTTGTGTTGGAGCAGCCATTATCCCTCCTCTCCGATTAACAAACTCTCGGCCCGCCGCACTGCCCTCAGGATGCGTAAATGCGATCCACAGCGGCACAGGTTCCCATCCAGCGCCTCCCGGATTTGTAGTTCGCTCGGGTGTGGTGTTTTCCACAACAGCGCCGCCGTGCTGATGATCATCCCATTCAGACAGTAGCCGCACTGTGCCGCTTGTTCCTCGATAAACGCCTGCTGGACGGGATGCAGCTCGCCTTCCTCGATCAATCCCTCCAGCGTTGTGATGCGTGTCTGCCCCACTTCCGATACCGGTAATTTGCAGGACTGTGTTGCCTTTGCGCCCACCAGTACCATGCAGGCCCCGCATTTCTCCTCGCCGCAGCCGTAATGCGGCCCCGCTAACCCCAGCTCGTTTCTCAGCACATACAGGAGCGGCGTATCCGCCGCGGCTTGCACCGGGTGGCGTTTTCCGTTTACGGTAATAACAATTTCATCGGACATTCAGGCTTATCTCCTTTTGAATTTGCATGGATCATTCAAACATCTCTATTTATACACAAAGGTCGGAAAATAATCAACCGCCATTATATCCTCCCTTAAATGCCGACCTCAAGGCGGCCAACTTTTACTGATCAGCCGGTGGTTGAGTAGCCCGTGTACTTCGGGCGTATCGAAACCCCGATTCCCATCTTCCGTCCTCATCACCTCTTCTTGAATCCTCTTTTGCCTCATCCGCGCCAATCCGCAGCATCCGTGTCATCCGTGTGCTATTTTCCCCTTTCCCCTTCCCCCTTCACTATTCCCCATAAACTCGTTTGTGGATTGAAAGTTCTGAAAGGTTGGATAGAAACAGACTGTAGTATAATCTTAATCGCAGTTTGTTTACATGAATTACCCTGGCAAGGGTGAAAGAATTCCAGAGGTCGCAGCGACTCGAGACACTTTTCGCTGTCTCCCCTGTTTTTTTTAAGGTTGAAGTGGTTTTGAGTTGGATGGTAATTTATATCTTACGGTTAATGCCAGGCAATGAGCATAAGATCTGATAAGAGCCGAATACGTTTTACTGGAGAGCCTTAAGGATGAGCTTGCAGTGGTACGCGCTTCGCAGTAAACCGAATAAAGAAGAGGCGTTATGGCATGAAGTCTCCGCCCGCGACTACGAATGCTTCTTTCCCCGTATCAAAGTTCAACCTGTCAATCCCAGGTCGCGCAAGCTGCGGCCCTATTTTCCGGGATATATGTTTGTGCGGGTTGATCTGCAGGTTGTTGGTTTCTCTGGATTGGCTTGGATACCACATTCCGTGGGCCTGGTTTCTTTTGACTCCCAGCCCTCGCCCGTTCCGGAAGAGTTGATCCACGCCCTTCAGCGCCGTGTCGAACAGGTCAATGCTTCTGGCGGGGAACTCTTTAATGGGTTAAAATCGGGCGAGGTTGTAGTTGTGAGTAGTGGGCCGTTTGCAGGCTATGAAGCCATCTTCGATGTCCGCCTGCCCGGTAGTGAGAGAGTCCGTGTGTTACTGAAATTGATCAGCAAGCAGCAAGTTCCGCTGGTATTGCCTGCGGGGCACATCCAGCGCGTCAAATCGCGGCGTGAACGCGGCCGGTAAGCCGCTTCTCACCCCGCGACTTATATTGTTTAGGTTCAACCGTTTCTAACGGGCAAGCCTCAGGTAAGGATTGGCAGATACTTTTTAAATCTGTAATCTGCGAAATCTGTGGATGAATCCCGCTCGAAACGGAAGAGCCATTTTTATCCCCCCGTCTGACGTAGCATTATGTCGGAAGGGCGGATGCTCGCCCCCTTTCCCTTCTCCCTTCTTTCCCCCTTCGTGTACTTTGTGCCCTTCGTGTTTAATCTTTTGAAATGGATTCCATAGCAGAACCACTAACCACCGAACCCGACGACGATCAGGATTGGTCCATGATCATCGAACCCCAGCGCAGTCTGTTTGACCTGCACTTGGGCGATCTGTGGCGCTATCGTGATCTTGTCATGCTATTTGTCCGCCGTGACTTTGTCGCCGCCTATAAACAAACCATTCTCGGGCCCCTCTGGTATCTAATCCAGCCGCTTTTTACTACCATCATCTTTACGGTGATCTTTGGTAATTTTGCAAAACTTCCAACCGATGGCTTGCCTCAATTTGTATTCTACATGTCCGGCACGGTGGTCTGGTCCTACTTCTCCGACTGCTTTACCAAGACTTCGGATACTTTTATCAACAATTCACAGTTATTTGGCAAGGTTTATTTCCCGCGCCTGGCCGTGCCGGTCTCCATCCTGATTTCCAGCCTCATCACTTTTCTCATGCAGTTTGCCTTGTTCCTGATCTTTGTAGTCTATTTTGTCCTGCGAGGCTCGGCCATCCATGTTAATTGGATGTGGGTTTTGTTGACGCCTGTTCTTTTATTGATGATGGCCGGTCTGGGGCTGGGCTTTGGCATCACCATCTCCTCCCTCACCACCAAATACCGCGACCTGCGTTTCCTGGTGCAATTTGGTGTGACCTTGCTGATGTACGCCACGCCGGTGATCCTGCCGATCTCTTCCTTCCCGGCCCGTTTCCGCTGGATCATCCTGGCCAACCCGATGAC
>PMLN01000132.1 GCA_003158885.1 Anaerolineae bacterium | reverse complement strand
CTCGGGTGAAGGCGCCGATTACGCGGCACCGATCTTCCGCTGGATGGTCGAGACTTATTATTACGGCAAGCCGCAATACACCTCTTGGTGGGGCCCAATTGGTTATCCATATACACCCACGCCTTTAGGCGGCATTCCGACCAAGACGCCGCAACCTACAAAGACGCCCAAGCCTTAAATCGTCTTTACCACAGATGAACACCGATAAACGCAGATTATTGATAAAAGCCGAATCAAAAATGCTCTTATCCTCTGTGTTTATCTGCGGTGAATTGGCCTTAAGAAACAGCCTCTAAATGTGAGCGAAGCTTCGGCAAATGGCTTGATCGTCAAAGCGCAATCCGGTTTCTTTCAAGTCGAGACCGGAGGAGAACTTGTTACCTGCCAGCTGCGCGGCAAATTGAAGCAAGGCAGAGCCAAAGGCGACATCGCGGCTTTAGGAGACCGGGTACATATTACGATCTCAGCCGATGGCAGCGGGATGATCGATGAAGTCGAGGAACGCAAAAGCGCCATCGTACGACTCGACCCGAGGCCGCAGGGCGACTACCAGCAAGTGCTGTTGGCGAACCCGGACCAAGCCGTGTTTGTTTTTGCATGCACCCAGCCGGACCCGAAGCTGCGGATGCTCGACCGGTTCCTGGTGATCGCGGAGAAACAACGCATCCCGGCTTTGATCGTGATCAACAAAATTGACCTGCTGGACAAACGGGAAGTCCAAAAAATGTTTGGAATGTATGCCTCGCTGGGATATACAGTGATCCATACTTCGGCAAACACCGGCCAAGGTGTGGAAGAATTCAAAAAACTTCTGGCGAACAAGATCAGCGCGCTAGCGGGACCGAGCGGGGCCGGAAAATCGAGCCTGCTGAACCGTATCCAGCCCGGGCTGGAGTTAGCGGTCAACGAGATCAGCGCATTCCATAAAGGCAAACACACGACCGTGGTGCGCGAGCTATTCCCACTCAAGGGCGGCGGNNTGGGATACCGAACCGGAGGAGATGGATGCGTATTTTCCCGAACTCGCGCCGCTGGTAGCTCAATGCCAATTCAGCGACTGCACGCACACCCATGAACCCGGCTGTGCAGTGCTGGCGGCGGTGGAAGAAGGAAAAGTATACGCCGAACGATATGAATCGTATTTGCGGTTACGCGGAGGGAAAGAGCGAGGATTTACGATTGAGGATTGACGATTTACGATTTACGATTGAAGATTGGTGATTGAGGATTAACGATTTAGGATTTATGATCGGCGATTAAGATATGACAGATAACTGGGGTCTCCTGGGACACGAATGGGCTGTGGAACTGCTGAGGCAGCAGATCGTGCGCGGCACAATACGCCATGCCTATCTCTTCGCGGGGCCGGCAGGGGTGGGAAAACGCACACTGGCCTTGCGGCTGGCACAAGCCTTGAACTGCACGCAACCCAGCGAGCCGGGAATCCCATGCGGTGAGTGCCGCGATTGCAAGCAGATCGAAGCGATGGGGTATCCCGATCTGACAATCGTCCAGGCAGACCGCGAGGGCGGGATATTGAAAGTGGAACAAGTGCGTGAAGCGCGGCGGATGCTGACCTTCAAACCATACCAAGCCAAGTACCGCGTGACGGTTTTTTTGCGCTTCCAGGAAGCGAACGACAGCGCGTCCAATGCACTGCTGAAAATCCTCGAGGAAGCACCCTCTTATGCCGTCCTGATCCTGACGGCAGATCATCCCGAACAGTTACTACCCACAATCGTCTCAAGGTGCGAAGTGCTGAGGCTGAGGTCCTTGCCGCCGGAAAAAGTTGAATCGTTTTTGATGGAACGAGGGGCGGAACAGGACAAGGCGCACCTGCTGGCCCATATCAGCGGAGGGCGATTGGGAGCCGCGCTGAGATTGATGCACGATCCGGCCGCGCTGGGATTCCGGGAAGAAAAGTTGAACGAGGTGCAAACATTCGGCCAGGCTTCGCGCGCGGATAAATTTGCATATGCGGAGAAACTGGCAAAGGATAAAGACGCGATGCGAAATGTGCTGTCCTTATGGCTTTCGTATTGGCGGGATGTGTTTTTGTGCGCAGAAGGTTCTTCGGCGCCGCCCGCGAATATAGACCGGGCAAAGGAAATCGAAGCAATAGCAGAACGCATTCCCCTACCGAAGGCACACCAGATCGTATCGCAATTGGAAACGGCCCTGGCACAACTGGAGTCCAATGTCAATGCGAGGCTGTTGGCGGAAGTAATCCTGCTGGATTGGCCGAAGATATAAAAGATAAAACACAAAGTTCACAAATGGAAAAGAGCCCGATTTAGGGACACTACTCTTCTCTTGTTGGACTTTTGCAAGAGATCAAATCAAAATCAGTCAACTGCTCGCCCGCCCATACCTGCCGGCTGTTTGCCAATTACTTTCCATATCGTTTGCGGATTTGCGGCAGGAAATAGCGATCGAAGAATGCGTCTTCATCGTAATCGGGTTTCCAGCCCCAATCCTTGCGAGCCAGGGAATCATCCACATCCTCCGGCCAGGAATCAACGATGCCCTGCCGCCTGGGATTCGGGTCAAAGGTGATCTTTTCGCCGGGGAATGCTTTCAAGGCGCGGTCACGGAACTCGCCGGCCGTCAAGGCAAAGGCGGCCACGTTATAAATCATATGGCTCAAATTTTGGCGCGGGGCGTCGGTCAGCATTAACAGCGACTTGATGGCGTCGGGCATGGCCATGAAAGAAATCTTCGTATCTTCACGCACGAAACAGGAATACGGTTTCCCCTGCGCGGCGGCATGGAGCATCTCGGGGCCATAATCGCTGGTTCCACCGCTGGGGAGCGTAAAGGCCGAGACCAGACCGGGGAAGCGGAGGGCACGGAAGTCCAACATGACCGGCGGATTTGGATCCAAATGCCGCTGTCCATAATAACGGCTGTAGTACATCCCCAGTTTTTCACAATAAAGTTTGTTGCAGCCATACATCGTGTGAGGCGTGTTGTATTCATCCTCCGTCACGCAGCCGGCGGATTTCTTCGCATCCAGGTTTATCATTCCATAGGCCGCGATCGAACTGGGAAACAAAAACTTGACCGCTTTCGTATACTTTTCGGAACGATACGCCCCCAGCATCAACAATTGCATCGTCCCCTCGACATTAATGCGATGCGCTTCCTCCGTTGCCACCTCGGCCTTCGAGGAAAGCGAAGCCGCCAGGTGGAAGATAATATCGAAGTCATAATCGTAAAAGGTTTTGATCTTGTAAACCAAATCCCCCTGGACATGCTCGGCGGATAAATTCCTGATCGTATCCGGGAGAGGCATCATATCCGCCGTTACAATGCGATAGCCTCCGCGTTTCGACAATTCCTGCACCAATGCCTGGCCAATTTCACCACAAGCGCCAGTTACAAGCACAGTTTTATGCCCATTCGGGTACATGTCAGTCATCGTTCGCTCCTTGTATGCTAGAATGAATAGCGCCCCGTCATTAGGAGGCTGCCCGCCTGCGCCAGTGTCCTCGTAATGACATGATGCAATTTATTGTACATCAGCTTGTGAGTTTTAACATGACTCGACGCCTGTCCATTTTCTTCCTTGTCCTGATGCTGACCGGCTGCGCCAGTACGGCAGATGATTCGTCGCTCGCGACTTCCACTGCGACGATCACACCGTCTCCCTCGCCGAGCATCGTCTGGTTCCCGCCATCGGTCACACCGCCGCCTCAAGCACTAACCACGCAAATCCCCACGCCCGAGCAGAATCCCGGCATTGGAACCGTGAGCCTCAGCGATGATTTTTCTTCGCCGGACTTGTGGGATATTGCAGCCTCGGAGGAAGGCAGTGCGGCAATCAGCGAGAACCAATTGACACTGGCGGTAGGGCCGGGCGTTCCTATCATCAGCTTGCGCAAGGGATTGATCCTTAGCGATTTCTACGCTGAGCTGACCGCGCGTCCCAGCCTGTGCAGGGGTCAGGATGAATATGGACTGCTTGTGCGCGCTTCGGAAGTCGCTTATTACCGCCTGGCTTTGATCTGTAACGGCACGCTGCGCCTTGACCGCGTCACCAGGCATTCGCATCAAATTCTTCAGCCGGCCATTCCCAGCGGCGACGTTCCAAACGGCGCGCCGGGGGAAGTGCGGATGGGCGTGTGGGCAGTCGGTTCGGATCTGCGCTTTTTTCTGAATGGCCGCTATCAATTCAGCGTGAACGATAAAAATTATCCCAGTGGAACGCTGGGCGTTTTCGCCCACTCCGTGGCGGATACGCCCGTGGCGGTCACGTTTTCCGATCTCACCATTTACAACGTCAACTACCAAGCTCCTACGAAGACCCCCGCTCCTTAACCCTGATTTACACATTTCAGCCCCTGTTTTCTTACTTTTCACACTTTACGTTTTACCTTTTGCGCTTTACGATTAACTCATGCGAAATAAACTGAACGATCTTGAACCTAAAGTGTGGCTCAAATTCCAGAAATCATGGTTCATCCATAACCCGCCCCCGCGCCGCAAAGGCGTGCTCGTCCACCCTGCCAAATTTCCGGAAACCATGGCACAGGAATTCATTGAATTCTTTACCAAAAAGGGAGAGACGGTTTTGGACCCAATGGCCGGCACAGGGTCAACGCTGGTGGCAGCCCTGCGCGCCGGACGCCATTCTTACGGCATCGAATTGAATTCAAAATACGCAAAGATCGCCAAACAAATCATCAAGGATGAACGTACTGCGTTGGGAGAAACAGCCGAGGATCTGGTATCTGAAATCATCAAGGGCGACGCAACCCATGCCATTAAATTTGAACTTCCAGTGATCAATTACATATTGACCTCGCCTCCCTATTGGGACATGCTGCACACCAAAGGTGCAGAGAATCAAAAGAAGCGCCGCACCTCATCCGAATTGGATGTCCATTACTCCGACGATCCGAAAGATGTGGGCAATATCCATAATTACGAAATGTTCCTGGAAAAACTGGTTTCGATTTATGCAGGATTAAAGCCTTTGCTGCACGAGAAAGCATACCTAACCATCATTGTCAAGAACATAAAAAAGGGCGGAAAAATCTATCCGCTGGCATGGGATTTGGCACGTGAACTCGGCAAGGTTTATACACTCAAGGATGAAAAGATCTGGTGCCAGGATAATCAGCCGCTTGCGCCCTTCGGATTGGGGAGCGCGTGGGTGAGCAATACCTTTCATCATTATTGCCTGCAATTCAGGAGCGATTAAGTTATCCTTCGTCCTCCATTAACCATGATTAATGTGAATGATCTGATATACATTCCTTACACGCCGGATCTTACCGAAGCCGGGATCACTTATGCATGTCAATCTCTGCCCCATATATATAACCGTAAAGATGTCTCATCCTTCGACCGACTGCGCCGGATAAGTGCCGGCGTAGCGGTCGAACTCGCCTTTCGCCGTTACCTGACTCAACAGAACATTCCGTTCGATGTCAAAGGTGCATTGCCGTTCACCGAACCGGATCGTTATGACGTATCGTTGGGTGGTCATCGCTGTGACCTTAAGTCGTTCCTGATCTCTCACAGGACGCAGATCTCGGAATTGCGGGCAGATCTCAACTTGGCGCTCAAAGCTCCGGCCCTGGTCCCGCTCGATCAATATGCAGCCGACAGCCAGTCTGCAAATGATATCTACCTCTTCGCATTTCTNNCCCCTCGGTCCGCTGGTTCTGAAATCCGAATCAGATGAAATGCTCAGTCTCGTGATCGGTGGCCAGGATGCAAGTCATGAGTTTGTGACGCGTACAGTGGATCTAACCCCACATACACGACAAGAAATGGTTGGAGATTTTTACTCGTTGGCTTTTGTTCATGCCGGGATCAAACCTGGTGCCCGGCTCGGCATTTATTCTCCCTCACGTAAGGAAACTTATCTGATCGAACCCGGCGAATGGAGCAATATCTGGATTTATG
>PMLN01000243.1 GCA_003158885.1 Anaerolineae bacterium | reverse complement strand
GGTTGGCATGTTTTCTCCTTGATAGTGGGTTCTGCTTGATTATCGAAAATTTTCCTGATTTTGGCAATAGCCGTCCGTCACCGTTTTGGGATTACTAATCGCCCGTACTTAAATGTCCCTGCACTTGCCGGGATTTGTACATTCAAGTTTGAGTTTGGATCTCGCATGGGAAAGCCTTTTGATGGTGACGGTTGGATCATTTTTTCGCAGGGTGAGTATAACCCTCAATCGGAATTCCAACAAAGAGGTGCAGAAGCGTAGGGCTTTCTCCCTCCCTAAATCCGACGATTCAGCCTGTCCATCTTCATCCCAAATTTTCCTTGTCGCATTTGGGGAGGGCAGGGTAGGGCCAGGTTAAACCCTCTTTGCCTCTGCCAGTCCTCATTCTTTGTGCGCCTCGCCCTTTGCGGTTCGCTCTCTGCCCTTGAAAAATTCCTCCTCCATGAACCATGACCTATTCACCATTCACTATTTCCCATTCCCGATCTTTCATCTTTTTGAATCCTCCTTTGCTCTATCCGTGTAAATCCGTCAAATCCGTGTCATCCGTGTTCTATTTCGAAATAACTTTTCCAGCCTTTGCAGTTCAAATTTCCCGGATTGCATGGTTTCTAATGAATCACAAAAATTACTCGGATGTGATCAATGTCCCCATCGCCGCGCCGTTCAGTGCCTTCTCAGTGTTCCCTCTCTCTTCACCCGAAAAGATTTGCACGTTTAAATTGGGGATCTCTTCCACCAGCGACAGCATCTCTTCCACTTTGGACTTCATCCCGCCTGTGACATCCACGCCATGCGAACCGCCGATCTTATTCGCCAATTCCTTATAGGACGCTGGCGTGATTCTCTCCACCTTTTGTTTGCGTGCCGGAAAGTCAGCCCACACCCCGGCCTCCAGTCCAGCCAGCAAAATGCGCTTTGGCTGCAGGCGATGCGCAAGATAAAACATCAGCGTTTCTGTGGAAAGCACCGCTCCTCCCTTGACCGAATCGAAGGCCATATCGCCGTAGATCACAGGCACGATGCCCGCTTTCAACGCCGCTTCGAGCGGCGCAAGCTCCCAGTTTTCGATGCCCCCGTTTTTTGAGACGATGCCTGCCGAAGGCTGGATCGCCATTGCAGACATACCCGCCTCATGCAGGCTTTCCATCACGTACCGGTTGAGTTGCGCCGCGCGATACCAAACTTCAGTGAAGCCGCGCGCACCTTTCTCTCCCCCTAAATTCGCAGAATTTGGGGGGAGTTGGAGGGGGGTCAGATACTCTTTCACCGCATAATGCCCAAAAGAGCCGGAGCCGTGTCCTAAAACAAGACGCAGGTTTGGCGCTGACGCCAGGGCCTGCTGAATTTCTTTTGCAAGCGCGGCTAGTTTATCGAGTCGTACCGTGTAAGGTCGGGTCTTGTCTGTGATCAGTGACCCGCCGAGTTTGAGAAAGACCAGTTCCGTCATGGGTCTGTTTTACCACAAAAATTTTCCGGGAGTGCCTAATATCGGAAACATCTTGTAATTCTAGCTTCGGCTTTTACTCCCTCCCTAAATCCGACGATCCAGTCTGTACAATTCGCATTCAAAATTTCCTCGTCGTATTTGGGGAGGGCTGGGGGTAGGGCTAGGGTAAACCATCTTCTTCTCATCACCTTTCCCTTAATCTTATTTCCGGAAACGGCTAATTCTGTGGGCTTCTGGATCATTCACCATATTGCATACTTGGGCTTTGTGTGCTTTGCGAAGAACACAGAGTTTTTCCATTTATTTTTCTCTGTGGACTCTGTGGTGAAATGTTACTCAATCCACTCTCCCTTCAACAAGAAGTATAATCCGCGTATGGATATTCATTCCGGCTTCATTGCGGCGGCTGTGATATTGGTGATCGTTGCTTTGCTCAGCATCAGGAGCGGGATTCGTGATATTCAATCTGCGCGCAAGCTCACGTTCTTCCGCCTGCGCCGCCGTCGGCTTGCGGGTGGCTGGCGTTTGTTTGGATTTGCGCTCGTCCTGGCCGCTCTTGCCATCGCCTTGCCCATGTTTGGCGAGCCGGCCGCCTATGAGTATTTTCCGCCTTCCCCGACCATCACCCTGACGCCTTCCATCACACCCATACCTACCCTCACCCTTACGCCGAGCATTACCCTCACCCCCTCGATCACAACTACACCGGCAAAAACCATGACGTTTACTCCTACATCCACGCCGTTTTTGCCTCTTCCCATATTGGCCTTATTTCAAAGCAGTGTGACGCCTAACCCGCTCGTATCCTTTTCCTCCATCCGTTTTACTACTGCCTTTAATTACCCTCCCAAGAATACGAATACGGTATTTCAGAATCCTGTCGGTCATCTTTGGGGTATATACTCATATGATAAGATGACGGTCGGTGCGCAATGGACCGCGGTCTGGTATCGGGATGGAATTCAGGTGAATTTGGATACCATGACTTGGAACTGCCAGCTTTGTGGAATAGGGGGCTGGGGAGAGACCGATTGGAATCCGCCCTCGTATGCTTGGTTGCCCGGCAATTATGAAGTTCAGATTTTTGTGGGCGAGGAATATGTAACCAACGGGCGTTTCATTGTGCAGGGCAGCCCGCCGCCCTCTCCGACCATTACACCGACTCTTGCGGTGACGCTGACGCCCGCTCCTTCAAAGAATCCGATTCCTACAAGAACACCCTGACCATGCAGACTAAAGCCTTTCAAGATTACTATCCGGATGCCCTGGCCCATTGCTATGGCTGCGGGCGGCTCAATGAATATGGACACCAGATCAAGAGCTATTGGGATGGCGATGAATCGGTCTGCCATTTCCTGCCGGAGTCTTATCACATTGCCATCCCCGGCTATGTCTATGGCGGATTGCTGGCTTCGCTGGTGGATTGTCACGGCACAGGCACTGCCGCGGCCGCTGCTTATCGCGCTGAGCAGCGCGGCATGGATACCGAGCCTGCTTTTCGTTTCCTGACGGCCTCCCTGCATGTGGATTATCTCAAGCCCACCCCGCTTGGCATTGAATTGGAAATTCGCGCAAAGGTCAAGGAGATCAAAGGCCGCAAAGTCACGGTTGAAGAATGGATCAATGCCGCTGGCGTGACCACGGTGCGCGGCGAGATCATCACCGTTCAAGTTCCGGATCAGTTGGTGCAGGAATTACTCCAGGCGCGAAAATAAAATCTTCGCTGCTATTTTCGCCAATGTTTACCAATCCGTAAATCGTTTACAACCTTTATGTATGGGTTATCTGCAGGGGCGAGTCTCAGCCTCGCCCTTATGCTCGCCCTCTTTGCCAAAGCTAACCTTCATACGCTTGTTCAAAATGGCGCTTCGGTCGCTGGGCTGGATAACAGCCAGATCACCCCGCGCACCGGCATCGCCTGGACGAGCTCGCTCGTTTATCTTGTGCTGGTGGACGGTGTTGAAGGGCAGTCTGGTCTGACCCTGCAGGAATTTGCCCTGCTCATGAATTCTTTGAGCGTGCAGTTTGCCGTGAACATGGATGGCGGTGGCTCGACCTCAGGCGCCATGCACCTTCCGGATGGTACTTTCCCTCTCATCAACACCCCCTCCGATAACAATGTGCCCGGCACGATGAGGCCGCTCGGCAGCATTCTGGGCGTGAGTTGGTAACAGAACGCTACAGCACGTCCCGAAGGTTTTCGTAACTCAACTTTATCTTTCGCCCCAGCCTTCGGGACGTAATCTTTCACCCATCATACAATTTCGGATCGAATTTCTTCGCGTTCGACTAAACGTTTGACTTCCCTCCCTAAATGCGGTTCCCTTCCGCATTTGGGGAGGGACAGAGGGTGGGGCTGGGTTAACCAACCTTCCTCGCTTGATTACCATCCTCCATGACCCATGATCCATTTACCATTCACTATTCTCTATTCACTATTTGCGAACCGCCACGTGAGTGCTGACACGTAACCGCCAGGAGATTGCTGACAGATGAAAGACTTAACCGCCACGACATCGTTGACAGTATCCTCCGAAAGAAAGCTTCAAGCTTTCGGGAGGAGGAACGATG
>PMLN01000144.1 GCA_003158885.1 Anaerolineae bacterium | reverse complement strand
CCGATCATTCCAGAATCCATCTTTCAATCTCCTTTCGGATTTGAAATAAAAGACACGCGCAGAGACGCGTGTCTTTTTAGGTTAAAGAACCAGCCGATAGTCAATCAGAAATCGCATAGCAGGTTATTCCAAGCATCGAGTATAGCAGATTCCAGGAACAAGTCAATCGCAATTTCAATTTTGTCATGGATTCGTATGGACATCGTAGGGCAAAATTAATCGGCTCATTTTCCACAAAACGTCCCGAGGGTTTCTGCGGGCAGAACCGCATTTAACCGTGGTTGAATTTTTTGCCACGGATNNCACGGTTGATTGTAGTGCTACCTTTCTGTGATTCGAGCCGGTTTTTTGCCCAAACCTTCGGGACGGTGCGTAACATAAGTTAATCGGCATTCGCCCCGGCCAGCATCGGTTCGTCGCCGTTATAGTTCCAGATCTTCGGCCACTTGAAAAGGATGAAACCCAGGCCGATGATACAGCCGATGCCGCCGCTGATGATGGCAAACGGCGTGCCAAACACCTGTGCCACGGCGCCCGCTTCCAACTCCCCCAATTGCGGCCCACCCTGGAAGAAGATTTGATTGACGCTGGTCATGCGCCCGCGCATTTCATCCGGAGTCTGCAACTGGCGGATGGTATTGCGAATGATAGTGCTGACCGCGTCCGCCGCGCCGGTCACCGCCAGGGCGATCCACGCCAAACCAAGGGAGGCCGCCGCGCCGAAAACAACCGTTGCCAGGCCAAATACGAACACGGCGCCCAGGAACAGCGCACCTTGTTTGCGTAATTGATGTACTTGAGAGATGACGATGGCCGCCAAGGTAGCTCCCACCGACTGCGCGGCAGAAAGCCAGCCATAAGCCACCACATTGACGTGCAGGACATCATTGGCGACAAAAGGCATCAAGGTATTGGCGGAGGCGAAGAAGGTCGCAATGAAATCAAGGATCATGGACGAGAAAATAATGGGCTTGCCAACGATGAAACGGACGCCTTCTTTAATACTGCCAAAGCTAACGCCCCTGGCGCGGGATTGTAATTTCTGCGGTATGTCACCGATCAGTACCAAGGCAATAATCACCGCGACGTACGAGATGGCATTGATGATATAAGCGGAGGCCTGCCCGCCGGCGGCAATCACGAAACCCGTAACGGCAGGACCGATCACAGCGCCGGCATCGAAGGCGATCGAGTTCAGGCTAAAGGCGTTGGCCAGATCATCCTTCGGCACCAGATTCGGGATCAATGCGGCGCGGGCGGGACCATCAAATGCCATCACCACGGCCTGAAGCGCCGTCAGAAGATAAATGTAGCCGAGGGTAATATGCCCGGAGAGGGTCAAGAGGCCCAGGATCAGAGCCAGAAGCGCGGCGCAGGACTGCGTAATGAAAATGATCGTCCGGCGATTATACGAATCGGCGACCGCACCACTGACCAGCGAAAACACTATCACCGGCAGGATGCGAGCCAAACCCACCCCGCCGATGGCTATCGGCTGATCGGTGAGAGTGCGGATATGCCAGAAGATGGCCCAAATCTGCATTTGGGTTCCGGCGACCGAGATCAATTGTCCGAGCCACAGGTAAAAAAAGCGGCGATGTTTTAAAGCAGGAGGAATATGCATTTTTAAAGTGTCAAGTGTCAAGTTTCAAGTTTTGCGTATCACATGCCAAGCGCCTCGACCTGACACGTGACACCCGATACGTGACACCTGACACGTAACCTCACGTTCCCCAATCGCGCAAATACAGGAAATCGTAACCGATGGTGCGGTTGCTTAACTTGGCAATGGGCGGCAGCATGCGCTTGAATTGATTGCGGCGCACCCGTTCCATCACCTGGTACACAAATTCCTTACCAAAGCCGGCCTCGATGCAATCGTCAACACTATAGCGCCTGTCCACTAAAAGATAAAGCAGTTTGTCCACTTCTTCATAGGTGAAACCCAGTTCGCCTTCATCGGTCTGGCCCTGCCACAGATCCGCCGAGGGCGCCTTATCGATCACGGATTGTGGAATATCCATGGCACGCGCAAGCTGGCGCACCTGCGTCTTGTACAGGTCGCCTATTGGGTTGAGCGCCGAGGCCATATCGCCCCACAGCGTGGTGTAACCGAGCAGGATTTCAGTTTTGTTGCTCGTGCCGATCACCAACCCCTTGAAAGCTTCGGACTGGTCATACAGGATGATCATGCGCGCGCGTGCCATGAGATTGCCTTTGCGCACATTCGAAATCTGCGGATCAAGTTGGATCACCGGCTCGACCATGGATGTGATCTCCAGCGTGGCCGTCAGGACGCCAAAGCGAGCCGCCGTTTTTTCGGCATCTTCCAAAGAATCAGCAGACGAGCTCTTATAAGGCATCCGCACAGCCAGCACATTTTCCGGGCCCAAGGCTTCGGCGGCGAGCGCGCACGAAAGCGCCGAATCGATCCCACCGGAAAGACCGATCACAGCCCGCGTGAAACCGACGCGCGTGACTTCACTTTTAATAAAGCCGGTCAGTATCTTGCGGGCAAGATCAGTATGAATGCTGATATCGAGATTCATTTGGATAAGATACGATTAAGTTCCTTTTGGACAATATCGGCGCGCTCGTCACGCATCAACGGCAGGCGCGAGCGTGTGCGGCGAAGCTGGTTCAAATCGAGGGTCACCATGGTCAGGGCCTCTTCATAATATGGGCCGTTCGCAAGCTTTTCCCCTTTCGGGTCGAACACGGTCGCCCCGCCCCAAAAATTCAAGCCGTCTTCATAGCCCACGCGGTTGCTGTGCACAATAAAAGCTGTGAAAAGATTGGCATAGGATTGGTTCACATTTTCCACCCACCAGGCCGATTCGAGCTTATCATGTTGATTCAACCCGCGCCCCGGAGAGGCGGATGAGAATAACAAAATATCGGCCCCGTCCAGCCACAAAAGATAAGGCGGCGAGGCGTGCCAGAAATCCTCGCAGATCAACATGCCCATACGCCCAAAGCGCGTATCAAAGGCGCGAATCGAATCACCGTGTGCAAAAAAGCGACCCTCATCAAACATTCCATACGTGGGCAGATACACTTTGTGATGTACGTGGCCCACG
>PMLN01000287.1 GCA_003158885.1 Anaerolineae bacterium | reverse complement strand
GGAAACAGAAATCTGCATTTCTTCCTTCAGCCGATTCGCCATCCAGGGCTGGTTGAACCAGGAGAGCCGCAGCGCGCCCGTACCATCGCTGAGAATGGCTTCGATGAGGGTGGACGAACCGCTGCGAATCGGCCGGGTATGCACCGATTGGATGGTACCGATGACGGTGATCTGCTCGCCGTACCACAAACTTTTGATGGGCTTGAGTTGAGAATAATCCTCGTAGCGGCGCGGAAAATAATAAAGCATATCGCCAAGCGTTTGCATGCCAAGCTCGGCGAGCGTTTGCGCATGACGCGGCCCCACGCCTTGAAGAACGGTCAAGGGCGCATCCAGCGCGGCAGGCGTTTGGCTGTGTTTTGCGCCGGGGATCGTTTCAGCACGCGGCGGCGGGACGGGACGCGGTTTGGCTCCCCCGCTTTGCGTGCTTCGCGATCCCGTCCCCCCTATATGGGGGGATGCCGGTCGTTCAGATGCTTGAGCCTCAACGCGCGGTTGGGGTTGTTCCGCCGCTGGCTGGGTCGCCGGTGCGGGACGCGGCCTGGGTTGGGACAGCGGTCTTGGCTGTGATCGCTGGGCGGCTTCTGGATAAGATTCACCGATGCGCTTCCACAAGCCTTTCAAGGCGTCGGCACGGGATTGCGGGCTGAGTCCGTCATACGAACGGAGTCGCTGCTCGACAGCTTGAATCACTTCTTCGCGGATGCCATCGGCGCGCGCTTCGGCTTCCCAGAAGTCGAGCATCTTTGCCAGGCCGCCGATAATGGCCGTGTTAACGTATCCGTTCTCGTGTTCGAGACGGAAGAATTTACGGAGTTTCTCCAAGGATGATTGCATGGGAGTATTTTACCATCTGGTTAACCCATTCTTCTACAAGAGAAGGTAATCTTTCGACAACTTCGTAGCCGAATAAGACTTCATCAATCAGTCCCATATGCAATAAATCAACAATACGACAAAGATAAGACTTCCCCTGGCTCCACCAAGTATCATGAGCATCAACGATCAAGTAATGCTGAACTTTGATGTTTTCATGTTCTCTAAGCTCTTCGAGTTCCAAACCGTCTAAAAGCGTTTCATAAATCCCGTCTGCAACACGGCTTCCAAAAGTCGTTGTGAAATAATATTCTTTGATTTCCCAAATTGCTATTGGATTTACGCTGCTCGGAAAAGCTCCATCCACGCGGCGAGCCAAAGTACGAAGAGGCAAGTTGTCCCTGGTAAGAATTGTCAATTGATGAGGGTCATAGTCATACGGTAAACCTTGCGAATTTGCCTCGACCAACATATTTACCAGGCCTGTCAAATAAGCGGGCGCTTTCTTTGCGCCTTTTTGTTTATTCATGGGAAGCGGACATGACGGCTTAAGATTAACGACATGCTTGTGAAAAACCCGTTTGGCTTTCGCGGCATCCATCAGATGCGGCTCGACGTATGAGTTCAATATATCGGCACGATACGTGAAATACTCCTGCAAGAGCATAGTAAGCTTTTGTGAACCAACCCTTTGAATTTGCAAGCGATCAAAATCGATTCCAAATTTATCGAGCTTAGATTTAATTTCCTTCATTGTAGGAACTTTAATTTGATCTTTCCCTTTCTCAGTATAGCCAGCCTCTTGACTTATCAATCGAACACTTGCCCAAAAGGTCTTCGACAACTTCAAGAAATTATCATTTGGTTTCATTCAAACTTTCCTCCAATTTTCGAATTAATTCTTGCAAAGTAATACCCACGGCTTTACAAACTTGTCGCAATTCCAAAATATCAAGACGACGATCTCCAGATTCATATTTGCTAATAAAAGACTGTGGAACGCCCAACTTTTCTGCCAATTCAACTTGACGAATCCCTTTATCCTGGCGAATTCTTTTTAACAGTTCCAGTAATTTCTTTTGCTCAGAGTCTTGGATTGTTTTTTTCATTCTTATCCTGTTGACAAATATCCTAAAATAGGATATTATTTGCTTGGTATAATGGACTCTTATGAAAACTATTCAGGACACAGCACAACTTTATTTGTTTGAAGCCAGTGCACATAAAACACGCCAAGTTGAGTCTTTCAACACATCTCTCCTTAAATGGATTGGGAGTAAACAGCGCGTAGCACATGAAATCATTTCATACTTTCCTGTTGAAATCGGCACATATTTCGAGCCTTTTCTTGGAAGTGGCGGTGTTCTAGGCACTTTGATTCCAAAAATTGCTGTTGCTTCCGATTCATTTGCACCTTTAATTGAAATCTGGCAAACTCTAAAGAGCTCTCCCGAAACACTGAAGAAATGGTATCAAGAACGTTGGAATCGAATGTCGAAAAGTTCCAAAATTGAAGTGTACGAAAAGATTAAAGCATCATACAACAAAAACCCAAATGGTGCAGACTTGCTTTTCCTTACGCGCTCCTGCTATGGCGGTGTAGTGCGTTTTCGGAAAGCGGATGGCTATATGTCTACTCCTTGTGGGATTCACGATCCAATCTCACCAGAAAGTTTTAGTCGCCGCGTTGACGAATGGAATAAACGGGTCTCTGGAACAAAATTCATGCAACTAGAATATGAAGAAGCCATGCACATGGCGAAACCCGGCGATTTAGTATATTGTGATCCCCCTTACACTTATAGTCAAGCCATTTTGTACGGCGCACAGGCATTCAGTTTGGAGCACCTACTATATGTGATCGAAAAATGCAAATCAAGAGGGGTACATGTAGCATTGAGCATTGATGGAACAAAACGCTCAGGAAACATGATCTGCGACTTACCCATTCCGGACGATCTCTTTGAACATGAAACAATGATAGACACCGGTCACTCCATGCTGAAACGTTTTCAAATGAATGGCAAGAAGTTAGAAGGGCAAAGAGTGTCCGATAGATTGCTGCTGACCTACTAACAACTTTTCAATCCTCTTTCATACCGCAATCCCTTCGCGACGGACATTCATCAGGAAAGAAGATTGTCTTTCCTTGTAGTCTTTTCCGAAACAAAGGCGCGCGATGACAATATCATTTTCCAGAGAAAAGGAGGCGGCAAGATCATCCGAACGCTTGAGCAATTCCATGTAATTGAACTCGCCTTTTATAACCAGCAATATATCCACATCGGATCAGGGCGCGCGTCTCCGCGAGCCTGTGAACCATAAAGGATCATATGATCCAAACGGTCGCCGTAAAGTCGTTGCAATTCCTTTTTCAGTTTTTCCAACATCTTGCGAAGATCAGCCGACATGGCAAACTCCTGTCCTTATCTTACTGTTTTTTCGCAAAGTATGCAATAAATCCTATGCCCTCACCACCGCGAAACCCAAGCCATTCGGATCGACGCGGGCTTGCTTCCAATTGATTTTATCGCCGAACGGTCTATCTGGATTACCGATCCCTTCGGTTTGGATGGATGCAGATTCCTCATGTAAAAAGCGGTTCATGCCTTATAATCCGTTTCAAATTAGCGGTTCGATCAACTTATTGTGACCAAGAAACTCATCCTCGTTACCGGTGCAACTGGATATATTGCAAGCCGCCTGATCCCGCGTCTGTTGGAACAAGGCTATCCGGTGCAAGCCATGGCACGCCGGCCGGAACAGCTTGAGGCACGTGCATGGGGAAAGCGTGTCAAGCTCCTGGGCGGCGACACAACCATTCCGGGGACTCTGGAGGCCGCACTGGAGGGAGTCCACAGCGCCTATTACCTGATCCACAACATGCAAAACGGACGCGGCTATACACGAATCGAAAACGAGGGAGCCGCCAATTTTGCATCAGCCGCCGGGCTCAGCGGGGTGCAACACATTATCTATCTCGGCGGACTGGCCGACCCGAACGATCAACGGCTCGCCCCCCACCTCCGTTCACGGATGGAAACCGGCGAAACGCTGAGGCGAGGCAAAGTCCCGGTAACCGAATTCCGCGCCGGAGTGATCGCCGGTCCCGGAAGTATCTCGTTCGAGATGATCCGCTTCATGACCGAAGCGCTGCCCGTAATGATCGGACCGACATGGCTGAAGAACAAAACCCAGCCGATTGCCGCAGAAAATGTGATTGACTATCTGATGGCCGCGCTGGAGAAGTTCGAGCCACAGAACCATATCTTTGAGATCGGCGGCGAGGAGACCGCCACCTACGGGGATTTGATGCTGGAGTACGCCCGCCTGCGCGGATTGAGACGCAAATTGATCACATTGCCCGGCATCCCGCTGTGGTTCATGGCAATGGGTGTGGGAATGATCACGCCCGTGCCGAGGCGGATCGCCTATGCATTGATCGGCGGCCTGGCCAGCAACAGCGTTGTCCAGCACGATGAGGCGCGGCAGGTGTTTCCGAACATCAAATTGATCAGTTTTGAAGAGGCAACGAAAAATGCACTTGGCCGTCTCTCCCCAGATTTCATAGAACGCATATGGGAAGGCTTCAACTGCGATACGGTACGCATCAAGCATGAAGGTTTCTTCCTGGATTATCGCCGGGTCGAGATCCACGCCCCGCCGGAAGCGGTCTATCATGTGTTAACCTCACTCGGCGGGGGTAATGGCTGGCCGTATGCAAACCCGTTGTGGCAATTGCGCGGCCGGCTCGACCGGCTCATTGGGGGAAGTCATCACCCTGCGCCTGGCTCGCCGCCTTTAAGGGAAGGAGACCACATTGATTATTATCGCGTCGAGGCGCTCGAGCCAAATCGTCTCATGCGCCTGCGTTCAGAACTGCGCGCACCCGGTGAAGGCTGGATGGAATGGCAAGTGGAAGTCCATGGAAACCAATCGCTATTGAAGCAAACGGCTTTCTTTGCGCCGCGCGGCCTGCCGGGCTTTCTCTATTGGCAATTGCTCGATCCATTGCACCGGCTTGTGTTGCGCGGTTTAATCCAAGCCATCCAGCGCCGAAGCTGCCTATCTTGACAATGTCAGATTAG
>PMLN01000125.1 GCA_003158885.1 Anaerolineae bacterium | reverse complement strand
ACTCAAGGAAAAATTGAACATTGCAAAACTTGAAGTGATGCGCATCTCACCGGTGCTGGGAGTCCATACCGGGCCGGGAGTTGTCGGTGCGGCGGTCCTGCCTTTGGAAGTGGTGAAGGATTTGATGTAAAGGAAGCCGTGCAGTACCTGTTCCATACTCCCATACCCGTCGCGTGGTTACTTGAAGATGTTCTAACGCTCGCGATCACACTGCTGATATTCATCTTTGTGATCCAAAAGAGCAAACATCCTGTCGTGGCCCTGCTGGAGGGGTTTGCATTTGTCTGCCTGTATGCAAGCATCTACGAAAACTTCGCGGTGGTACAAGGCTGGTATATATATGGCAAATCCCTGCTGATGATCGGAGACGTACCGCTTTCGGTTCCATTGATCGAGATGGATGTGGTCATCACAACGCTGTGGCTTTTGGAAAAAATGGGAATCCCGAACTGGTGCAAACCCTTCATCGTTGGGTTTTTCGGGATGCTGCAAGACCTCTCCATGGATCCCGTGGCTGTGAGGCAGGTATTCACCGTTCAAAACGTTACGTCCGGCAGGTGGTCATGGATTCTCCAAGCGGGCATGGTAAACATCTATAACATTCCGGTCTACAACTTTTCCGGCTGGATGCTTATCCTGGGATACGCAACCATCTTCATCTTGATCGGCCGCTGGTGGTTCAAACGCTCCGGATACAAGCCAGCCGTCGGATATGCGTATCCATTCCTGGCGATCCTTCTGGCGTTGATTACACTTGTCACGCCCCTTTCACAATTCCTGCTCTGGCTTGGGCCTTTCTCTCCAAAAGGCAGTCAGGCGGAATGGGTGATGCTCTGGTTCCATCTCATCCTGCCAACCATACTTCTGGCTGTCTTCTGGAGGGGCAGAATGAAGCAAGTCGTTACGCTAAAAAACGATCTGCCAATTTTCGCTATAATCATTCTGTTCCATCTGGCAGACATCCTCTTTGCAGTCTCCGCTGGGTTTACGGAAATTCTTTGGTTAATCCTGTCGGCCAGTTTGGTGCATATAATTTTACTTGGGTTAATATGCCATGCCGGCACAAAAGCCAAGGAAGCCCCAACCAATACAACGCTATTATTTGAACCATGAAGAACGATTGGAAAAATAAGGTTGCGATTGTAACAGGCGCATCTTCAGGAATCGGAGCAGCCACCGCACGACACCTTGTCAAGCAGGGATTGAATGTCATACTCGTGGCGCGGCGGCTGGAAAGGCTGCTCGACTTGAAGGAACACATCGAGGCCATGGGAGGAAAAGCCAAGGTTATCGTAGCAGATTTGTCGCACGAAACGGATCGCGAGCGCGTGTTTGAATCTGTTCAAGCAGATGGCGGCGCGGATGTGCTGATCAACAATGCGGGATTTGGCTGGTATGGATATTACAACGAGATGCCCTGGGAAACCGCACGCGAGATGCTGGAAGTAAACATCAGTGCGGCGGTTCATCTTACGTCGCTGTTCCTGCCTGAAATGCAGAAAAGAGGTCGGGGACACATCATCAATATCGGGTCAATCTCCGGGAGCATTCCCAGCCAGGGCATTGCCCTCTACAGCGCCAGCAAATCCTTTCTGGACGCATTCACGACCGCACTGTATCGAGAGACGCAGCGAACCCAAGTCCATATCAGCGTGGCACGCGTGGGGCCGGTGCTGACCGAGTTCTGCGAAACGGCGCTGCAACGCGAGAAGGGCGGACACGTTCCAACCGAAAGAATGGGGGTGACGGCTGAACATGTGGCGCAAAGGATCTGGCAATTGCTTTTACATCCCAAGAGAGTTATTTATATCCCGCGCTGGCTGAGCGTCACACCCTGGGTGGAATTATCCTTTGGCTGGCTGGAAGATTTGATCGGGCCATTGTTGCTCAGGCGGCAACAGACATAAAACAAAGAACCTCGACTTTGGCTGGTTTACTTTGATCCAGTTTATGAACTCTCGGTAGATTCGCTTAAGAAGCGGGTCGTCAACAACGAATTGATCTTCGGCACGGCCAGATAAACCGCACAGGCCAGCAGCATCCCGCTGGCCACGAGGAATAACGCCAGGATGTTCCAGCGCAGCGTCGCACCGGCAAGCGCCTGCAAGAGCGGCATCAATCCCAGGTTGGCAAGCAGAACCATGCTCATGATACGTCCGAGCATTTCCCTGGGCGTGTTGCGCTGCAAACCGGTAATCAACAAGATGCTGAGATAACCGTTAAGCACACCCAGAACGAACATATCCAGCACCGCAGCTCCGGTTACATGGATCCATGCCAGCGCGCCCAGTCCAACGCCTGAACCGCGTGTCCACAACTCACTTTCCGTTCACTCCCCTTGACCCTCTGATCCACCTGCTCGATCAGCCCGATTTCCCGGCATATCCCAGTCACTATCCCCCAATGATCTATCCGTCGTGTCTCATAGTGTTCCATCCTTGAAGCTTACCAAATTATTCCCCTCCTTGCCATTTTTTAGGTGCGGAATGTGGGATCACAAGAACTTGGAAAAGCCGGGAGTCTGAAGCCAGAACTTTTCTAAGCGGATGGGTTAAGATGGATTATCAGGTATATATTAAAAGTGACAAATGTGACTGGTTGGATTCTGTTCGATATGTCATAATCTTTCATATTCATCCTCAAAAGGAGGCCTCATGGCTAAAATAACACGTGAAGAAGCGCTGGAGTATCATCATCTCAAGGGAAAACCCGGCAAGATTGCCGTTGTCCCCACCAAACCGATGGATACACAACGCGACCTGAGCCTGGCATATACACCGGGCGTAGCCGAACCAGTTTTGGATATTGAGAAAGATCCTGAACTCGCCTACGAATACACCTCAAAAGGCAACCTCGTGGCCGTGCTTACCAACGGAACGGCGATCCTTGGTCTTGGTGACCGGGGAGCATTGGCTTCCAAGCCCGTCATGGAAGGCAAGGGTGTTCTTTTCAAGAAATTTGCCGATGTGGACGTATTTGATATTGAAGTCAATTCACATGATCCGGACGAGATCATCAGAGTCGCGGCGGCCATTTCTCCGACCTTTGGCGGCATTAACCTCGAGGATATCAAGGCGCCTGAATGTTTTTATATTGAAGAAACATTGAAAGGCATGCTGGATATCCCCGTCTTCCACGATGATCAGCATGGCACCGCCATCATTTCTTCCGCCGGGCTGTCAAATGCGCTTCAAATTGTTGGCAAGAAACACAGTGAGATTCGCCTGGTCATTTCCGGCGCCGGCGCATCTGCCATTTCGTGTGCGGAGTTGGCAATTCGTTGGGGCGTCAAACGCGAGAATATTATGCTTGTAGACTCCAAAGGCGTGATCTATAAAGGCCGCACCGTGGGCATGAACAAGTATAAAGAGCGTTTTCTTGTCGAGACCGACGCGCGCACGCTGGCGGATGCCGTACGCGGTGCGGATGTGTTCTATGGTCTCTCGGTCGCGAATGTAATGACGCCGGATATGGTCAAGTCCATGGCCGAGGATCCGATTATATTTGCGCTGGCAAACCCTGATCCTGAAATCAATCCTGATCTGGCGAAAGCCGTCCGCAAGGACTTGATCATCGCCACCGGCCGCTCGGATTACACCAATCAGATCAATAACGTGCTTGGCTTCCCGTTCATCTTTCGCGGCGCGTTGGATGTGCGCGCGAAAGCCATCAACGAAGAAATGAAGTTAGCGGCCTCCAAAGCGCTTGCCGCGCTCGCCAAGGAAGATGTGCCTGATTCTGTTTTGCGTGCCTATGGCGTGGATAGCATAAAGTTCGGACGCGAATATATTATTCCCAAACCTCTCGATCCGCGCGTATTGCTTTGGGAGTCGCCTGCGGTCGCCGAAACAGCCATGAAGACAGGTGTTGCGCGCAAGACTGTTGACATTGATGAATACCGCGAGCAGCTTGCCTATCGTCAGGGGAAGGGCGAGCAGGTGCGGTACTTCTTCCAGAATAAGGCGCGTTCATCCGGTGGAAAGAAGCGTGTGGCTTTCGCCGAAGGCGAAGAGACGAAGATCATTCGCGCAGCCTATCAAGTCAAGGAAGAAGGCATTGCCACACCTGTTTTGATCGGGCGTGCGCACGTGATCGAGCAGCAAATCAATGATCTGGGATTGGACTACAAACCCGAGACTGTAGATCCAGCCGGCTTCAAGGGCCTGGATAAATATGCCCTGGCGTATTATGAACTTCGCAACCGCAAGGGCCTTACGATGGCGGAGGCAGTCAAGCAGGTGCGCGAGTCGAATGTGTTTGGCCCGCTCATGGTCAAGATGGGCGATGCGGATGCTTTTGTCAGCGGCTTGACCTATGATTATCCCGAGGTCATTCGGCCTGCCTTGCAAATCCATCATACGGCAGAAGGTGTGGCGCGCGCCGCAGGCGTTTACATTATGATCGTCGAGGATCAGGTCTATCTCTTCACCGATGCGACGGTCAACATTGACCCAAGCGCGGAGGATTTGGCTGAGATTGCCTGCCTGGCTGCGGACTTTGCGAGGCGACTCGAGCTTACCCCGCGCGTAGCCTTCCTGTCGTTCTCCAACTTCGGTTCCACGCCGCATCCGCTCTCAGACAAGGTGCGGAAAGCCGTTGAATTGGTCAAAGCCCGCCAGCCCGGATTGGCGGTTGACGGCGAGATGCAGGCCGATACTGCCGTTGTCGCTGAAATTGTGGAAACGCGTTATCCGTTCAGCGCCGTGAAGGACGCGAATGTATTGGTCTTCCCCTCGCTTGAGTCTGCCAACATTGCGTATAAATTATTGGCGCGGCTTGGAAAGGCCAAAGCCATTGGCCCGATTCTGCTGGGCATGGGCGCGCCGATCCATGTNNTTGCAAACCGGCGATGAGGTCAACAACATTGTTCAGGTCGCGGCGGTCGCCGTGATGGATGCAATGGGACGCGAAGAAGCGGTCGAGAAGAAAGCGAAAAGCACGAAGTAGTTTGTCTTCAGATCTCGGAGATTTCTAAAATCTCCGAGATCTATGAAAAAACAGAGAGACCCTAAAGGCCTTGCAGGACCTTTAAGGTCTCTCTATTTCAGATAGTCTTTGCAAGGGAATGAGAGGCCGGGTGATTTATACTTTGGGCTTGAAAGGAAATCGTTATGAGCAAAATAAAAAACACGATCAAGATCTGGCTTCCCTTTGCGGTTGTGATCACGGCGTTTTGCGCGCTGGCTTATGCAGCGGTTCAACAGGCTTTGCGGCAGGGCTTGAATGACCCGCAAATTCAAATGGTGGAAGATACAGCTTCTGCATTGAACAACGGAGCAGCGCTCGATTCGGTGATCTCAGGTTCCAAAGTTGAGATGTCATACAGCCTTGCGCCCTTTATTGATATTTATGATGGGAACGGCAAAGCAGTGGCAGGTTCCGGCTTATTGAGCGGAAAATTACCCGATTATCCTACGGGCGCATTAGATAGCGCCAAACAGACGGGTGAGAATCGAGTCACGTGGCAGCCGAATGCGGATGTGCGCATCGCATCGGTGGTTGTGCCATATAATAATGGCTTTGTCGTGGCCGGACGCAATATGCGCGAGGTGGAACAACGCGAATCGCAAACTGAGTTGCTTGCGGGTGCAACTTGGATTCTGGCTTTGATCGCCACGTTGGTTGTGATCGCTTTTGGTGAGTTTGTGTTGGCAGAGAAATAAAAACATATTTTGTTGAAATTTGTAGAGACGGAGCATTGCTCCGTCTCTACACCGTCTCTACAATAATATGGTATGAAGCAGTCCAATCAATGCGCCGCCCGCGATCAGCCATGTGGAATTCGTTTGAAATCGAATCAGGATGATAAGGCAGATTACGGCCACGCCGATGGTAAGTGGATCGATCAGGGCGGTGGAAGCTACTTGAATGGAAACCGCCAGCATCAGTCCGAGGGATGCGGCGTTGACTCCATCCAAAAAGCTGGAAGCCCATTGCGAATCCCGTATCCGTTTGATGAACAGACTGCTGATGCCAACGTAAATGAACGATGGCAGAAAAATTCCCAGTGTGGCGATGATCGCGCCTGGCAAGCCGCCCAGCAAATAACCGATAAATGTGGCTGTGGTGAAAAGCGGCCCCGGCGTGATTTGACCGATCGCAATCGCGTCGATCAATTGTTTATCGGTCAGCCAGCCCAGGTGGAGCACGAAATCGGCGCGCAGGAATGCCAATAGAACATAACCGCTTCCGTAGAGCGTCGCGCCGATTTTAAGAAAGTTAAGGAATAAGAGGGTTAGACTGAATGGGGCGGAAGTCGTCAAAAGATTTAATCCCGCAATCGGCAAAAGAAACCCGGCCATTGGGATGTCTTTCATTCTCGAAAGATTCCCGCTGATCATTGCTGCCAGGCCGGCCAGCAGAAGAATGATCAGGATGTTTACACCCAGCAGATAAAGGCCAACCGCGCACAGACCGATGATGGCGGTCAGCCAGTTTTTGATGGCTTTCCTTCCCAATCCCCATAGTGCTTGAGCGATGATTGCCATGACCACCGGCATGATGCCGTAAAGAATGCCGCTTGCCCACGAAGTTGTCCCATATTGAACATAGGCCCAACTTAAGGCGAGAACGATCACCATCGCGGGAAAAATAAAGCATATGCCAGCTAATACGAGACCCATCCAGCCGACGCGGCGATAGCCCAGATAAATGGCTGTTTCCGTGGATGTGGGACCGGGGATTAGATTTGCCGCGCCGAATAGATCGAGGAATTCCTGTTCGGTGATCCATTTGCGNNGCTGGAAGGTTGGATTTGCATCAATTAAAACAATCGTCCGGAGAAAATCAACAATCCGATTGCAATGAGGTGGAAGGTCAATAGAATGGATGCGGCTTGCCAGATGAATGCCTTGCTGTTGAGCAGGCGGTTCCCTTTGAAGCGGCGATCCAGCCAGGTCGTGAGTGCTAACAAAACTCCGTGATATAAACCATAAACAATGTAATGCCAGGCTGTGCCATGCCAAAGCCCCATCAATCCCATCGTGATGACGTAGCCCACATACGACGCGGTATAGCGATTCTTGAACCATTTATTTTTTAGCGCCGTGAAAACAAAGCGGTTGTAAATGTGGTCGCGGAACCAGAACGACAAGCTCATGTGCCAGCGATTCCAAAAGTCGCGAATATCGCGTGAAAGGAAGGGACGGTTGAAATTTTCCGGTGTGTGAATGCCGAACAAATAACTTAACCCAACCGCGAAGGCGCTGTAACCCGCAAAGTCAAAGAACAAGTAAAAGGTGTATGCGTACATATACGAGCCGATGTGCAAAAGATTATTTCCCTGCGACATCGGGTCGAGCCAATATTGTTTGATCAGCGCCGCCAGGATGAATTTATAGAGAAAGCCGGTAAAGACGCGCTGGAAGGCCCCATCGAGATCGGAGAAAAATTCAGTTCGCGTGCGTTCGCGTTTCCAATCTTCCTCGAATCGTTTATAGCGATCAATCGGTCCGGATGAAATGGTGGGGAAAAACAGTAAGAAGGTCAGATATTGAATCGGCGGGAGCGAGGCGATCATCCCGTCGTGAATGCCGATAATCACATCCAGACTTCGGAACGTAATATAAGATAATCCCAAAAAGAAAACTTGATAATCGGGTTGGAAGAGCGGAACAAATTTTGCCGCGAGCAGAGGCAATAAACTTAATATCACTGCCAGCATAAAATGCAATCTGATTTTTTCCGCGCTTGCGTATCAGCAAAAAGATAATCGCGATCAGCCATTGCAGAACTGCGTAGATCGCGACGAGTTCTATTTCATTGACCGATATGGATTTTGTGATGTTCTGGGGAACATAATATTGAATGACCAGCATCACGACGGTCGCTGCCACAAGCCAGATCTTTGAGATGCGCTTGAAGAAGCCAACGATGAGGGCGGGGATCACAATGTAGATCAGTAAAATGCCGAAGTAAAGAAAACTGGTGTACGGAATCATTTGAGCCCCTCCGCTAATTTGCGACGGTCGGCTTTGCCGTTATGGGTCATTGGGAATTGCTCCACGAAAATGAATTTGCGCGGGATCATATAATCAGGCAGGCGTCCGCCCAGTTCGCGCTTCAAGGTGCGCGTGATTTCAAAATCCGATTTGTTCATCCGCTCTTTGAGCACCACGAACGCCGCTAAATAATCTGCTTTATTATTTTTCATGATTGGGATGACCACCGCGTCACGCACGCTGGTCAGCGCATGCAGGTTGTTTTCAATGTCGCCGATCTCGATGCGATAGCCATGCAGTTTGATTTGAAAATCCATGCGTCCATCGAAGAACAAATATCCATCCTGGTAATGACCCAGGTCGCCGGTGCGGTAGGCCCTCATGTGGTTGACTTGATAAAATGCGCGCTCCGTCAAATCGGGGCGATGGATGTACCCTGCGCTGACGTTTGGCCCGGCTATGACGATCTCGCCTCGTTCCCCGCTCTTGACATCGGCTCCGTTCTCGAGGATATGGATCTCGCAATCAGGCTTGGGTTTGCCGACTGGCAATGGGCTGTACCGTTTGATGATTTCTTGCGTGATGCGAATGGATGTGGTTGCAACCGTGGCTTCCGTTGGCCCGTAGGTGTTCCAAACTTCCGCCTTTGGAAAGCGCTCCAGCAAACTGCCGGCCACTTCCGGCGCGAGGGTCTCGCCGCAAAACCAGAATTTCTTCACCTGAGGGATCATTTGCTCTTTGAATGCCGGTTCGGTTAAACAAAATTGGGCAAACGATGGCGTTGAAACCCAACAGCTGATTTCCGAATGGCGTAGAACTTGGAATAATCTTTTCGGATCGGCAATCATGTCTTTGGTCAGGCTGAAGAGCGTGCCGCCGCTGACCAGGCTCGCATACAAATCCATTACGGATAGATCGAATGAGAAGGGGGCCTGGTTGAGAAATGTTTCTGCTCCTTCAGCAAAGTCATGCTCGCAGGATATCCAGTGGATGAAACTTTCGAGGCAGCCGCAGGTGATCACCACGCCTTTCGGCTCGCCGGTACTTCCGGACGTGAAGATGATGTACCACGCATCCTCCGGAGCAGGGTGGTGGATTGAGTGGGTGGATGGATCTGCCTGCGATGGCTTGACCAGCTCTTTAACTTGATCGGGCGTAAGCAGCATGGCTGCTTTTGCTGTTTCCAGGATCGTTTCCACGCGTTGCGAGGGCAGCGAGCTGTCCAAAGGAATATAAGGATGGCCGGATTTCACTATACCTAGAAATGCGATCAGCATCTCCGGCTCTTTGTGCCCTTGTACGGCAATCGGGGAATGATCGGCGGGCAATTGTTTTGACAGCGATTCGGCCAGCGCGTTGGATCGCTGTGTCAATTCCGCGTACGTCAAAGTTTGTCCGTCGCTGATGTGCGCGTTACGCCCCGGCGTCTTTCGACTCCATTGGTCGATCTGTTCGATCAGGTTCATTAGAATCCCTGATAGACAAATTTGGGCGTCGTAAAGTTGCCCCGGCCGTACATGAGGATCAACCCTGCGATGATGGCGAGGTAATACAGCGTCAGCAGAACGACGCGCCCGGTCGGATTAGTGTATATTGTTGTGAAAAAATTGGTCAAGCGTTTGATCCACATAAACCCATCCATAACGACTGGTGTGTGCTCCCTGGTCGATGCTGAAATAAATATCCGTGCCGTATTGCTGGTAATCCACCAGCGGCATGTGATATTGATTTACGCTATCGTTTAATTTGGCGTAGTATGTATTCTGCGCCTGTTGGGATACCCCAAGCGCTTCCCACAGATGAACATTCATGGGGCGGCTCAGGATCAGCGGTTGCGCGCCCAGTTCCTGCAGGACGCGTAAGAGAATATCAAGATCAGTCCATTCCGGATGTCCTTCGACCCGGTTGATGAAATTTTTATCTTCCGAACCCGCCGGAATGGGATCCGTTACGACATGCTGGTACCACCACCAACGGTCGTCCTCGATCCCCAGTGGATTGTTGAGCGTGTGCTGTTTTTGTTCCTCCAGCGCGGCTGAGAATGCAGCAGACCAATCGATCGTCTGCGGGGTCTTTTTTATTTCAGGGTTGACTGGATGCGACCACAGGTAGGATAGAACTTCCGCATGGTCCTGCAGGCGCATGGTCATGATTTCGACTTCGCCCAGCGGCCAGGCCAGATAATAGAGGATGCGGTTCGCCCTGGAGGTTCTCGTCATTTGGATGATCGCGAAGTGGAGGAATGGATCATCTTTCAACGTGTCTGGAAATTCCGACATGCGTTTCGCGGCCTCAATTTTCAATGCCGTGCTGAGATACGGGCTGAAGATCATTTCGTACGCATGCAGAGGCGAAAAATTACCGGCATAATAATCCGGTGGAAGTTTGCTCATTGTGAAGGTCGCCGGCGAGAATGAGATGACGATTTTCTTTCCGCGCAGATCCGGACCGAGTGCAGCCAGGTCTTGTGCCATTGTGAGCGAGGCCGCGCCCAAATTCGCCACATCGAATACCGTGAAACCCGTAGGATAGGTCGAGAAGAATTGTTCAGCGTCGTAGGGGGTGTCGATCATCGTGATCTCTGAACTTCCGTAAACGGGCAGGAGATCGGATTGGGTTAACGCGGCTCGCTGCAAGGCGTTTCCGTTGATGGTTTGGTTCAAATCCAATGGAGCCAGGGCGTTGACAGTATTGTGCTCTAGCGAGCGGGCATAAACATCGAACCCAATACCTGCTGCGATCAAGATGAGAAGCGCGATGATCCCGGAATAAAGATGCGGCGTTGATCTCATGGCTGGAGTTGTCCGTGATAGTAGGCGTCCAGAATTTGATCCATGTAGACCCATCCATCGCGGCTGGTGTGTGAACCCTGGTCTATGCTGAAATACTTGTCGTGGTCGTATTGGCGAAAGTCCACCAACGGCATCTTGAACGGATCGGCAACCGAATGAAGTTTATCGTAGAAGATGTCCTGTGTGTTCTCGGTGACGCCCATCACCTCCCACAAGGGAACATTCAACGGGCGGCTCAAGATCAATGGCTTGGCGCCCAGTTGTTGCAGGACGATCAAAAGGATTTTGAAGTCGGTCCATTCCTGGGAATTGAGCAAAGTCCTTTTATATAGATCGTCGTTTGAGCCTGTTGGCTCAGGCAGGGAAATCCTGTCGAAATACCACCACATGAAATTTTCCACGCCATAGGGATTGGTGCTGGTATTTTTGATCTGCTCCGCCAGTGCGTTCTGGTGGGTGGCATTCCAGTCAATGGACTGGGGAACTTTCTGCACATTGGGATCGATGGCATGTGTCCAAATATAGAGGATCACCTCGAAGTGATCCTGTAGCCGCAGGATTTCCGTTTGGAGTTCACCCAGCGGCCAGATGAGGTAATACATGATGTGATGATTGATCGAGGTGCTGGAGGTCTGGTCAATGGCAAAGGTTAGAAAAGGATCGCTTCGGATCGTACTGCGAAAATCCGATAAACTTTGGGAGATTTCATTCTTGATGCCAAAACTGAGATATGGGCTGAAGAGCGCTTCGTACGTACGCAGGCGTGAGAAATTCATTGCAAAGTCATGCTCGGGATTATTTTCGATGAAATATTTTTTATTTAGGAAGAATGAGCCGGGCATAATGGAAAGAACGATCTTCTTCCCGCGCAGGTCGGGACCCAGGGCTGCGAATTCCTGTGCCAGTGTGACAGACAATACCCCCAGGCTGGCAACATCCACCACCGTGAAGCCGGTTGGATATTTTGAGAAGAATTGGTTTGCCTGATAGGGCGTGGAAACCAGTGTCAATTCCGAACTGCCGTATACCATCAGGATATCCGGTTTTTGAAGCGCGGCGCGTTGTAATGCGACTCCGTTTTCCATCTGCGCCAGGTTCAACGGGATCAGAGCATTCACATCGCGGCGTTCAAGCGCTTGAGCGTAATAATTAAACCCGATCACCGCTGCGAGCAGGGTAAAAATGGAGATCAGCGCGGCGGTCAGGTGCGGCGTGCGGCTCATGCGGATTTGACTCGTTCTTCAAAGTAGGCGATGATCTTTTGTGGGGTGGCCCATAGCTCGCGGTCGATTTGGCCGGGGGAAATTTCGATGCCGAACGAATCGGAGAGCGCCACGATCAGCTCCACGGTCCCGAAGGAATCAAGGATTTTTTCGCCGAACAGGTCCAGGTTTAAATCCTTGTGCACCTGGTCTGTGCCGGCCACTTTTTCCAGCTCATTTAAAACAATTTCAGAAACAGACATGTCTAATTTTATTCCTGCCATTCCAATTCGTAATCGCCGATTGCCACGGTATCGCCTCCCTGGACGCCTGCTTTGCGCAGCGCCTCATCCACGCCCAGCGCTTCCATGATTTTCTGGAAGCGGCGCACGGAACCATCGTGTTCCCAATACGTCATGGAGGCGGAGCGCTCGATGCCCGCGCCGGATAGCCGCCATTCGTGTGTGCCTTCACGCGTAACGTGAAAATCCTTCGCATCCTCTTTCGGACGATAAACGTGCATCGGCGCTTCGGTTTCTTCCAGCGCCGGGGCCTCGCTCAATTTCTCTGCGGCTTTGAGCAGTAACTCGCGGGTATTCGTGCGCGCCAGGGCCGAGATGGTGATGAATTCGACTTTCTTCTTTTTCATCACCTTTTGGATTTCTGCCAGCCGTTCCTGAACTTCCGGCTGATCGATCTTGTTCAATGCCACGATCTGCGGTTTCTTTGCAAGGTTGGGATCGAACAATGCCAGCTCGCTGTTGATCTGGCTGTAATCCGCGACGGGATCATTGGATAATCCGTCCAGTAGATGGATCAACACGCGCGTTCTTTGAATGTGACGCAAAAAGTCGTGACCGAGTCCCGCGCCGTTCGATGCGCCCTCGATCAGGCCGGGGATATCCGCAAGGACAACACTGGTGTCATCGTCAATATCCGCCACACCGAGATTCGGTTCGAGCGTGGTGAAGGGATAGGGCGCGATCTTCGGCTTGGCATTGGTCAGCGCCGATAGCAATGTGGATTTGCCGGCGTTCGGCACACCGATCAGGCCGATATCGGCGATCAATTTCAATTCCAGTTTGAGGCGCTTCGCTTCGCCCGGTTCGCCTTTTTCCGCGGTGCGCGGAGCTTGATTGCGTGAAGTCGCGAAATGTTGACTGCCGCGTCCGCCGCGCCCGCCCTTGCAAAGGATCAAGCGTTCATTCGCATGGGTTAAATCACTAATGAATTCGCCTGTGTCTGCATCGTGGAGGACCGTGCCGGGCGGGACGAGCACGATCAAGTCGTCTGCCGATTTTCCCGACATGTTATTGGGGCCGCCATTCTTGCCGTCCTTGGCAAAATAGTGATTAATGTGCCGAAAGGCCTGCAATGTGTTGAGGCTCGCCCTGACCTCCAGGATTACATCGCCGCCTTTTCCGCCGTCGCCTCCGTCCGGGCCACCGCGCGGGACGAATTTCTCGCGATGGAAATGCACCATGCCATCGCCGCCTTTTCCAGATTTGATTTCGATTTCTGCTTCATCAATGAACATACCCCTATTATAACGGAAGGATTTAGGTAAATTGTTCGAGATTCACTGCAACCAGCGGAAGTGCGTCGTCCACGAACTGATCGAGGGCGGGGCGCTTTTTGCTGTGACTGTAGAGGGAGGCCAGCCCATAGATGGCCCATGTGGCCACCGTGGCAGGGATTTCGGTCGGAACTTTTGGCTGGGTTTGCTCCAGCCAGTGGGAAAGCAAATTGAAGATTTGTTTTTTGATCGTGCCTTCCACCAGTGACTCGAATTGCTGGTGCGGCTGGGCGCAATCGCTGTGGAGATGAAAGAGGAAATCGCAGACCGCCAGGATCAGATTTCGTAAATTGTCATGAGTATAGTGGCAGGTGTTAAGCATTCGCTTTTCGATTTCCTGCATGAACTTCTGGCTGATCGAATAATCGAGCAATGCGTATTTATCGGAAAAGTGCGCGTAAAACGTGGCGCGGTTAACCTGCGCTTTATCGGTCACATCCTGCACGGAGATGGTCTCGAATCCTTTTTCGGCGATCAGGCTTTCAAAGGATTGCAGGATCAAAGCGCGGGTCCGTTTGACGCGGGGATCGAGTTTTTCTTCGGTGGGCAACATTTTGTCTCCAGTGTTGCTTATCCAACAAATCCACCCTTTTGATGGTTGACTTGCGTGGGTAAGAATAGTAAGCTATGCAACATCTGTTGCTTAGAACACAACTGTATAATATCATAAATAACAAGGAGAGTCAAGATGAACGTAACGATCATTGGGGCGGGCAATATGGGCAAAGGCATAGGGACGCGTGCGGTTGCGGGTGGGCATTCGGTCACATTTGTGGATGCAAAGCCTGAAGCGGCGCAGAAGACTGCTGCAGAGGTAAAGGCTTTTGCAAAGAAAGGCGCGCAGGTTCTCACGGCGAGCCTTGAGGATGTAAAGCTGGGCGACCTGGTTGTGCTGGCGCTGTGGTATGGCACGAATATCCAAATCGTCAAGCAATTGGGTGCGAAGCTGGCCGGCAAGGTTGTGGTGGATATCGCCAACCCCTTGAATTCCACCTATGACGGACTTGTCACCGCGCCCGATTCATCCTCGGCAGAGGATGTTGCCAAAGCCATTGCCTCGGGCGCCAAAGTAGTGAAAGCTTTCAACACCACCTTTGCAGGCACGCTCATAGCCGGGCAGGTGGCCGGTCAGCAGTTGGATGTGTTCATTGCCGGCGACGATCTGGATGCAAAAAACAAGGTTGCTCAATTGGTAAAAGACGGTGGCATGCGCCCGATCGATACTGGCCCATTGCAGCGTGCCCGCCAGATCGAAGCCATGCAGTTTTTGCATATTATCCTGCAAGGCACGCTGGGCACGAACTGGGGCAGTGCTGTGAAGATTCTGAGTTAAGACTGCGAAAACCGGCAATCTCATGGGTTCCGTACCATGAGATTGCCGCTCGCAATAAGATCGTTAACAGGAGTAAATGTTTATGTTAGTGAAAGCTGCAACTCTAAGTCCAAACAAGGAATTTGCGCACCTGGCAAGCGATGGGCAGATTCAACGTACTGCCCAAGCGCTGGAAGCCAACGGGATGCACGTGTTGATCGCTGAGAACGGCGCAGAGGCGAAGAAGCTGGTTCTCGACTTGGTGCCTCAAAACGCGGAAGTTTATACCAATCAGTCCAAGACCCTCGAGAAACTGGGTCTGTTCGATGAGTTCGATAAGTCCGGTCGTTATAATGCCGTGCGTCCAAAGATGATGGCCCTTGACCGCAAGACCCAGGGCGATCAGATCCGCAGACTGCGCGCCAGCCCCGATACCATCATCGGAAGTGTGCAGGCCATCACCGAAAATGGTCAGGTGATGACCTCCTCCTTCGGCGGCAGTCAATTGGGCGCCTATGCCTATGGCTCGGCCAAAGTGATCTGGGTCGTGGGCGCGCAAAAACTGGTCAGGGACCTGGATGAAGGCTTCCGGCGCATCGAGGAATATAGCTATCCATTGGAGGATCAGCGTTTGCTGGCGGTCCTGGGTGTTCATAGCGCCATTGGCAAAACCTTGATCGTCAACCGTGAAGTCGTACCAGGACGGATTACAATAGTATTGGTAAAGGAAGAACTTGGATATTAATCGGAAACGAATGATTAACCACGCGGAGGTTTGCCATGCCTAAAAATACAATGCAGGTGATTCGTGTACATGATTATGGCGGCCCTGAGAAGCTGGTCTTGGAACAGGCGCCTGTTCCCCAGGTTCCGAGCGATCAGGTGTTGATCCATCTCAAAGCAGCCGGTGTCAACCCTGTGGACTGGAAATTTCGCTCCGGCTCAGCCAAACAATTCATGCCGCTCACATTCCCATGGACTCCCGGCTTGGAAGGCGCGGGGATCGTTGAAGTTGCCGGCGCAGATGTGAAGGCTTTCAAAAAAGGTGATGAGGTCTATGGCCTCGTTAGCGGCGCGTATGCCGAATATGCACTTGCGAAAACGAACGAGATATTCCCCAAGCCGGCGGGACTTACTTTTGAAGAAGCCGCTGCCATTCCGATAGGTGCTCTTACCGCCTGGGGAGCCGTGATCGATACCGCCAAGGTCGAGGCCGGACAGCATGTCCTGGTTCACGGCGCGGCAGGTGGAGTGGGACTGTATGCCGTGCAATTGGCACGTTGGAAAGGTGCGCACGTGACCGGTACCACCTCGGCCTCCAACCTTGAATTTGTCCGTTCGCTCGGTGCGGAGCAGGTGATTGATTATCAAGCGGCGCGTTTCGAAACGGTCCTGCACGCTATGGATGTTGTCATCGACATGGTAGGCGGCGATCTGCCTGAACGTTCATGGCAGGTGCTGCGTCCCGGCGGCGTGTATGTCACGGTTGCAGGCCGGCTGGCAGCGGATGCCGGCAAGGCCCAGAATGTAAAAGCTCTGAGTGCAGGCCGCGCCCCTGTGGAAAACCTAAAGCGGATTTCGGAATTGATCGAAGCCAGGCAACTCAAAGTTGTGGTGGGGAAGGTGTTTCCGCTGGCGGAGGCCGCGCAGGCGCATGAACTGAGCCAAACCGGACATGGGCGCGGGCGGATTATCCTGCGTATGGGTGATTAATGCCAATCTTGTTCATCAATCCTTCGCCAATTTTCAAAGTCAACATATAGAGATGTAGTAACGGCTTAAGCCGTTACTACAAATTTTGGCGAAGGGTTTCATTTATCCCAAAGGAGTAATCGATCATGTCTTTCTTATCTTCATCCGTTCAATTGAAAAAACTTTGGTGGGCAGGTCCATTAACCGTACTGGCCTCCATCCTGGGTGTCCTACTTGTACGCGCGCTGGCGCGCCTGGTTTTGCCGCCGCCCTACGCCCCGGGCCTTGAAATGCTCATGCTGCCCATTGTTCTGACCCTCGTTCTTTGTACGGCGGCGGTCCTGGTGTTTGCGCTGGTTGGGCGTTTTGCCAGGAAACCCGTACTAACCTATCTTATTATTTCGGTGGTCTTTCTGATCATCAGCTTTTTGCCGGATATCGCGGCCGCCTCGATGCCCTTTCCCGGCGCGGGTTGGCCCTATGCCATCACCTTGATGGTCATGCATGTCGCGGCAGGCGTCATCACAGTTCTGATGCTCACGCGACTAACCGCCGTAGAAAAAGCGTAAAGAATAACTGGCTCAGCCGTTTTTAACGGGCAAGTATCAGGCTTTAAGGATCGGCAGATATTTTTCCTTATCTGTGGAATCTGCGAAATCTGTGGATGAATCCCGCTTGAAACGGAAGAGCCGAATAACTTTAATAAAAATCGAACCTTCTCTTGAGGGTTCGATTTTTATTTTTAACTTCGACGGATTATGTTTTATTAACCGTTCTTTGCTTCCACCAGCATCGCCACCAATTCACGGCAGAAATCGGGGATATCCGCCACAACCCGACCCCAAACCTGATTGCCGTCACGAAAGGCAGGCGCGTCCACCCAGGTTGCTCCGGCATTGACCAGGTCATCCTTG
>PMLN01000134.1 GCA_003158885.1 Anaerolineae bacterium | reverse complement strand
CCGGTATGGATTTAAAGGAGGTATCCCATAATTCACGGTAATAGATCGGGATCTTCATCGGCAGGCCGGGCGGCATGGTGGTGGCGTCTGCCGGGATGATCGGGTTGGCCGCCATGATTTCCTGGATCGTGGTGTTGAAGCGCGGCGCCAGGTTGGCGACCGTGTCGCCGGATTGAGCAATGTAATCCACCAATTCGCCGGGTGTATATGCCTCCCGCGTCGGTATGGGAGTGGAACTGTCGGTGGTGGTCGCCAGACTCGTTCCATGAAGTTGGAGCGGGGGAAGGAGGGGGTGGTCTGTAGTGCAGGCTGTGGTTGTACATAGAATCCCCACTGCCAGGAGGATGCTGATCAATTTATTCATTCGGTTCGCGGAATTTTATGCACCGTCCCGAAGGTTTTAGGAAAAACCTGCTTGAATTACGGAAACCTTCGGGACGTTTTGTATAAAGGTATTTAGTCATTCGGATCGCGGAAGATGATGGATTTGAATTCTCCGACTTGGGAAGCGATGATGGTTTGTCCATTTTGTGTCAGGGTGCCCAGATAAGGCGCGGCACCGGCATGCACCGTCCATCCGCTCAGCACAAAGGGGATCGGGCCGTCCGCTGCGAGCCATTCGCCGTTGTATTTTCGCACGAAGTGCAAGTGGGTTCCGGTGGCGATGCCTCCTTCGCAGGATGGATGCCCGATGTGATCGTTCCGGTTGACCCATGTTCCCACCGGCACGCGGCCTGTGGTTGCCATGTGCAGATAAACCAGGTCCCAGCCGGTTTGTTCGAATCCATCCCCGTCCAGGTCCTCGACCACCACTCCGTTTTCAGAGCGCACGATCAAACCGGGCGCTGCCGCCACCGCCCAGTACGAGGTCACCGCGCAGCCTCCGTGGTCGGAGGTCGGTGCGAAATCGACCGCCGCCAGCGAGCCATCGTGTTCCCACGCGCCGTGCGGCCCGCCTGTGAAACTCCATTCCACATGCGGCTCGAACGGCAGGGTTAACATGGGTTGTTTCAATCCGGGCGGCAGGATGGGATTGACGCTGTCGCCGCGTGCCCACGGATCGCCGAACATCAGGCTGTATAAGTTCGAAAAGCCCTGGCTGGAATTGATGATCTGTGCCCAATCCGACTGGCTGTGGAGTTGCGCAAAGAGATACTGAATAGCGACTGTTCCGGCGTTCAGGCGCGGGTCGATGCGCAGGCTGCTGCCGTCTGCAAATTTGAGCGAGGTGATTGTGCCGGTCCGCCAGCCGTAATATCCAATGGATAATTGGTTCACTGCCCATACCAATTGGCTGAACAGCCCTTTATAGAGTTGGTTTTGATAACCCATCGGATAATCGGTGTGCAGGGCATCCAGCGGCTGGCCGCGTACCCAATGACTTTCATATTCCAACACCGCCAGCAAGAGCCGCGGGTTGATCGAATTTTCAATCGCCGCGCGTTTGATTTCTCCCGCGCCGCTGGTCCAGCCGGTTGTGCCTAGGTATTCACGATAACTGCTCAACGTGCCGCCTGCCTGGCTGACGTAGCTTGGGATATCGAAATTGACGCTGGTGGCGGAGAAGACCATTTCGCTGTCGGGGATCATCTGGATATTCGGTGTGGTCGGGTCTGTGATGCGTTTGGGGATGATCAGCAGTGTGTTGGGGTTGATCAGTGCGCTCTGCGGAATGTCCGCAGTGGAACGGATGTCGGAAACGTTGACGTTGAAGCGTGCCGCCACTGCCGGGAGCGTATCACCGCTCTGTGAGTAGTACAGCCACGTGGGTACATCGAACGTGGGGGGCAGGCTTGTTATGTTTGCGGCCGGCATGCTTTGGGTCGGCAGCGGTGTGTATGTTAAGAACGGCACGGAGGTGGGGGTCAGCGTGAAGGTTGCCGTAGCTTGCGGGATCGGACTTGCGGTATTCAGGGCCGGATCGGTCGAAGGGATCATAGGGCTGGATGTTGTATTTTCGGCGGTGGGTGTCGCATAGCTTCCCCATAAAGAAGGCGATTGTTCACACGCGGTCAATATGATGGAGGCAATACATGCAATCGTGAGGAAACGTTTCACAGTGTACCCGTTCCAGGAATTATACCCGCCTTGATTAAATTGGAATGTGAAAATGTCATGTTAACCTGTGTCATTGCGAGAGTGTTCTTCTCGAAGCAATCTCCTCTTTCATGAAGCATGAACCAATTACCATTCCCTATCCACCAATCCCGATTCTCGAATAACGAGTATCGAATCCCGAATCCCCATTCCCGAATCCCTTCCTCTACCGCGAAAGCTCATTCTGGCCGGTGGCGCCTTCAGCCGCCTCCAGCGTGAGCGTGCCGCGCTTCAGGTAACCGTCGTATTCGATACCGTTCCCGCTCGCCACCCAGCCGTCCAATATGAACGGCAGTTCGCCGTCCGCCGCGATCCATTCGCCGTTATATTTTCGGACAATATGCAGGTGGCTGGCATTGGCGATGCCGCCTTCACAGGAGGGATGCCCGATGCGGTCACCCGCATATACATAAGTCCCGGCTTCTACGCGGTCTTGTGCCGCCACGTGCATATAAAGGATATCCCAGCCGGTCTGTTCATATCCATCGTTGTCGAGGTCTTCGATCACGGCGCCGTTCCCGGCCCGCACGATCCAGCCATCGGCTGCCGCAGTTTCCCATTCGCTGGCGGTTGCACAGGCTTGGACATCCGGCGGCGCAAAATCCAGCGCCCCCCAGTTCGATCCCGAATCCCAACTGGCATGGGGGCCGCCCGTAAATGCCCAGGTTACACCCGGCTCGAAGGGCAGCTGCAGGGTCGGCTGGGTCAATCCCAGCGGGATCAATGGTTCGATGGCATAGTCGAACGGACTGCCGAATAGGAATGAATAGGTTTGGAATAAGCCGGAAGCGTTGACATCCGTATCCCAGGTCGTGCGGTCATCCAGTTGCGCAAACAGGTTTTGAATTCCCGCTGTTCCCGCGTTGATGGTCGGATCGACCGGCACATTGCTTCCATCGCCGGCCAGCACCCAGTTGGCGGCTGCGTTCTCGTTCCAAAGATAAAAGCCCCGGTTGAGTTCGTTCGCCGTCCATGCCAGTTGGTGATAAAGACCCACGTGGTTCGGTTCGCTGAAGCCCAGCGGATAATCGAGCGTGGCCGGGTCGGGGTTGAGCCGTGTGACCCACTTGCTTCGATATTCGATCAGCGCCAGCAGCAGCCTCGGGTTGACCGAATAATCCTGTGCGATCTGAATGACGATTTGTGCGGCGGTCATCGGTTCGTTGTTGACCTCTTCCGTGTAGCTTGCCAGGTATCCGTTCTGATTTTGAATGAATGCAGATACATCGAACTGCGCGCTGGCTGGCCCATACACCAGCTCGGAATCGGGGATGATCTTGAATGCCGTTCCGGCCTGACCCGCGACCGGTTGTGGCACGTTGAGCATTTGCCCCACGGTGATTAAGTTTGGATCGCTGATGCCGTTGGCTTGTTCCAGCGCATCCACGCTGATGCCGTATTTTTGGGCAATATTGCCGAGCGTGTCCCCGCTTTGAACGGTGTACTGCGCCGCGTTTTGGCGCAGGGTCGGCAGCGCGTGCGGCGCATCGGCCGTCGGCGTGGTGAAGGCTGAATTCGGATCGCGTGTCGGAGGCATGGTTACCGACAATTGCGCCCGCGTCGGTGTTGGCCCTGCGGTGCGCGTCGGCGCAGGCGTTGCGGTTTCATTCGCATTCGGCGTGGCGCTTAACGGCAGGAACGGATCGTACGTCGGATAGGAATTGTTTGAATTGGAATTGGATGAGCAGGCCGCCAGGATTACAGCCAGCATCGCCAATAGACTCATTCGTCGCAGTTGCATGGCAGTGATTCTACCAAAGTTCGGAAACCTTTAACGCGAATTATGCGAATTTGCGAATGACGCGAATGACCCATGGAAAATCGGCAGAATTAATCCAGGTGTGGCAAGTGAGAACATATGGAAGAGGGTATAGTTTTTTAAGATCAGAGAACGAACCGCTAAGGGCGCGAAGAAAAAACAAGAATCTTGGCGAACTTCGCGTGCTTCGCGTTAAAAAAAATGAAAAAGCATAGATTCACTATGGACATTGAGAAGGCTATTGATCGCTATAAATGGTAAAATCAAAATAAGAGAATCAGGATATGAAAGCTTCCATGTTTCCCATCCAGACCAAAGTTCACCCAACCGGTTTTCCGCCTGTATCGGAGACCTTGCCGCAGGCTGTTGAACGCATTGTGTCCGAACTCAAGCCGGAGAAGATCATCCTGTTTGGCTCGTATGCGTACGGCACTCCCACACCCGATAGCGATGTGGATTTGTTTGTGGTTATGGAAACCAAGGCAAAACAAGCGGAAAGGTATCGTACCGTTTCCTCCTTGCTTCATCCGCGCCGGTTCCCTGTCGACATCATTGTCAGGACGCCGGAGGAGGTGGATGAAGCCATGCGGGGGGGCAGGGATAATGGTTTCTTCATTCGCGAAATTGTTGGAAAGGGGAAAGTTCTTTATGACCGAAATCAGCGAACTTAAATCATGGATAGCTCACGCCGAGGATGATTACAGCGCAGCGATCAATCTAATTCGTCTTAAGAAGCCATTGCTGTATAGCGCCTGTTTTCATGCGCAGCAATGCGCTGAAAAGTATTTGAAGGCATTGCTGCTGTATAAGGATCAGGACTTTCCGAAAGTCCATGATTTAAGTACTTTGGATGATCTGTGCGAATCAGCGGGTATTTTTGTGGGGATGAGTGCTGGCTCACTTGACCTTTTATCGGGGTACGCGATTGGTGCCCGTTATTCGGGAGATGAACCGACTCTGGAAGAAACCAGGGAAGCCATCAAAATTGCGAAAGCCGTTCGCCGCTTTGCACGGACATTTTTAGGATTATTGAAGAAGTAAATCCGGCTTATATCCCGCCGCCATCGGCTGCTTCTGCGCCACGAGGCGCAGAAATGTAGAGTTGCCATCCGCCCTCCATGACCTATGGCCCATGATCCATGACCCATTCCCCAATTGCCATTCCCTGTTCCCTTGCTGTGTTCTTTGTGTCTTTGTGACTTTGTG
>PMLN01000311.1:10411-14555 GCA_003158885.1 Anaerolineae bacterium | reverse complement strand
CCAACTGAGCGGCAGCATCCCGTCCCAACTGGGCAATCTGACCCAACTTGGTAGCAACACGGATACTGATGGAGGCCTTAACCTCAGTAATAACCAACTAAGCGGCAGCGTCCCGTCTCAACTGGGCAACTTGACCAAACTCACAGAACTTTACCTCGATCATAACCCACTGAGCGGCAGCCTGCCGGTTTCATTGGAAAAGCTGACACAATTACAATTATTCCACTTTAACTACACGAACCTTTGCGAACCAAGTGACGCGGCTTTTCAGGCTTGGCTGAATGGTATTCCCGGTCTGAAAGGTACCCACCTTTGTTCTGTTGTCATTTCTGGCAACGCCGGAGATGCAGGCGTGGTGCTGCATTACTACGTGAATGGCATAGCCAAAACCGTTACATCTGCCAGCAATGGCCGCTACGCGATTACGGTTCCCTATGGCTGGTCTGGCACGGTTACACCTGTCAAAACCAGCGTGACTTTCACTCCGGCAAATCGAACCTATACCAGCATTGCAACGAATCAGACCTACCAGAACTACGCAGATATTGTCAGCTTTGCCTCCACTGCATCCTATGATGGTTGGATTCTCGAGTCTTCAAAGGGCACTGGCAAGGGCGGCTCTCTGAACTCCACGAACACCACCTTCCAACTCGGCGATGACAGGCAGAACCGCCAGTCCCGCGCCATCTTGTCTTTCAACACAATCAGCCTGCCGAATACAGCTGTCATCCAATCAGCCGCGCTCGAGATCAAACAAAGCGGATCAACGGTCGGCCACAATCCGTTTACCGTGCTTGGCACGTTATATGCCGATATCCGTACGGGTTATTTTGGGACAAGCCCAGCCTTGGAGTTGACAGATTTCAATGCTCTGGCTACAGCCAGCAAGATTGGCAGTTTTGGGAAGACGCCAGTCAGTGGATGGTATAGTGCAACCTTGAATGTGACTGGAAGAAACGACATCAACAAAACCAACCTAACGCAACTGCGCCTGTATTTTGCAATGCCGACCAACAATAACAACAAAGCAGACTATATGCTGTTCTTCAGCGGAAATACGGTGGCAGGGAGTCAGCCACAATTGATCATTTCGTATTCTCTGCCATAAGAATATTTGGAGAAAGAAACACTGCATAGATGGAAAGGACTTCCGAAAGGAAGTCCTTTTTTGATCCCTGATAGCGCAAGTCAATCTTGAATTGGAATTGTCTTGTTGGGGCTTTTGGCGGGAGCCTGCAACCGGGCGGTGATGCTATGCCATCTTCGCTAGAACTACACACGNNCGATTTGCACAAGAATTGCACACGAAACAGGCAAGGCGACTCTTATTTAAACGGCGCGGCATCAATGAATTTTGCCGTGATAATCGTAATCACAATGATTTTTTGAAAATCTAATTTCAATCAGCTCATTTAACTGCTGAGGCTCTTGAAAGTCAGTCAGTATATAACTATCATTGTCTGCCATGAGTACAGGGAATTTATACCAACTTGTCGGTAGATACGCTTTTCCAAAAAGGTATATGTATTGCATAGAAATTTCTACCGATAGTTCCACATCAACAACACCCGATGCCCTCTTAATTTTTATCATCGCCGATTGTAATATGGAGATAATGCACACCATAATTTGATTGGCTACTTCTACACTTATTTCCGGTAATCTTAAGTCCTGAAGAATTTCATTGAGTGATTTGTGAATTTCTGCCTGTGTTATAACTTGAATTCCTCCTACCGTCCGATTATCCAAATTCGATTGGAAATTTTCAATTACAGTTTTTAATTTTCCTTGGTTTCTTTCACGATGAGCAACAAAGTGACCGAACTCTGCAACTAACGAATCTTTTTTAGCATGGTCCCGTAGAATTATGAAAAGTTCTAAAACATCTCGTTCAGTGAAAGAACCAGAAATAATTTTGGTGTGCAGGTCTGCAAGTATAAAACGCTCTTTTGGGTCCATTATATTTATCCGTTTCATACAGTCGTGAATTTGTCACAAATCCAAACTTCATTTTTATTCTTACTAGACCTGATATTGCTTTCAGGTGTTCGGCGCTGTTGTTAAAAATCCGAAGTGTACTTGTTCATGTGCATGGCTGAGGGCATGGCAAATGTAAGACGGGGAGGCTACGGTTTAATTGTATTGTCCGTCGGTGGCAGTGGTGCCGGCCACGGAGTCGGGGAAGTAATTGGCTAAACCCAATAATGATTGGATAATAATGAGGTGATGCGCGGTTATTTTATTTTCGTTCATTATCGCATCCATAGCGTAAAAGCTTTTTGTATATCAATAATACCTAATGTAATGCCAGCCAAAAAAGTAACTATAAAAGTGATAATTGCGGTAACAGCAATCAAAGCCCATTTTGACAATACTGTGTCCCAATTCTCTACTTCCGCGGTGAACACGGGTTCTGCGTTATCAGGAGTAACAACGTAAGCAACATAATATGCAACATCTCCGGTGGAATGAATTCTAGACCCCTCTACCTCTGTATCGGTTTTATCTATATTGGCTTTTAATTTCCAGCTATTTCCAAGCCTTTCCCATAATCCATGAGGAACCCATCCGGAATCTGACGGGTTTGGTTTATCAATATGGACACGAAATTTGACCTTATCTCCTACGTGATACGGAAGGATATATTTTAGAATTGGCAAACGGCGAATAAATGGACGCGGAATGAGCGTAACTTTTCCCCTGTTTTGTTAGTTGGGTGTATCATAATATTGGGGCATAAGTTGAGTAAGCCTTTCGAGGAGGTTAGGCCTTCAGACTCCCCCCATTTTACCCCTTGTGAGTCAAATATATAGTTTTCCTTTTTCATGCGTACTGTCCGCCGGTGGCGGTGGTGCCGGCCACGGAGCCGGGGAAGGGTGTAGAGACGTTTCATGAAACGTCTCTACTGCCATCAACCTAGATAACCCCATGATCTATGATCCATTTCCCATTCCCTTCCTTCCCGTATTTCCCCTCCGCCTCAATCCGTTGCATCCGTGTTCTATTTCCAAATGCGTTTTGCGTATTTGCGTTTTACCTTCTTGAGGCTGCTGCATGAGGCGGGTCATCTGACGTAGATCGGGTTGCTGAAGATCCAGCCGCGCGTGCGCCCCAGGTATCTTCGATAGGCTTCGACGCGGTAAACACCAGGCTCGCTGGTAAAGTGGGCGGCGATGCTTTGGTTTTTCCATCTTTGAATGACTTTCCCGTCTTTGAGCAGTCGAATATCCGCCGGGGAGGGGGTACGCGCTTGCAGGGTGATGCCTCCCTTGGCCGGGATTTCGTCTCCCATGCTGGCGTCCACTTCCTGTCCCTGGGCGGTGAAGTGAAAGCCTCGGGTCGGCGCGCTAAGGTCGTATCCGACGAAGCAATTTCCCTTGGATAGCGCAGCGTAGATCATCTTCTTATCTGCATCGAGCTCGCCGGTCAACGGCACGGGAAGCAGGACATGGGTGTTGATGGTTTTGAAATGAAATTCATAGGGGAAGATCACGCGCCGAAAAGGGCCGAGCTGCATTTCGTTGGCGTGTGCGTCCGAGCCGCCAATTGCAACGACACGACCTTCCGCCAGCAATTCATCCCACTTGCGCAGTGTGGCGGGGATTGGATGGTGCGCAATGAATTCGGGGAAGAAGGCGTAGAATGCGCCGTGGATTTTGGTGGGAACCAGGCTCTTCAGCTCGCTAAGCCCGTTCCAAAGCTCTATGCCGGTGAGATTCGTGAGAGGCCAATCCACCCATGAAATATCCCTCTCCCCGAAGGCCGGCGCAGGGGGATCGTTCAAATGGGCGATGAAGGCTAATCCGCCCGCCTCACGCACGGCCTGGATGAGCGTTTGTGGATCGTGGGCGAAGGTCGCCAGTTCCTTTTCCGCGCCGAAGACCAGCAGGTGATTCTTCTGCGGGTCGCGCCCCTGGTCATGGATTTCCTCGCCGATCAACATCAGCACTTTTTTATTGCCGTCTTTGATGTAGCCCTCGAAACCGCGCAACAGCACGTTGTGGTCGGTGACAATGACCGCCTCCAGGCCGCATTTCAAGGCGGCTTCGGCGATATCCTGGTGGCTTCCGCTGCCATCCGAATAACGCGTATGCATGTGCAGGTTGATAACGATCTCTTCCATTTATCTCTCTTCCTTGGGAAA
>PMLN01000311.1:0-10384 GCA_003158885.1 Anaerolineae bacterium | reverse complement strand
CCGCTAATTTTCAGGAGGCACATTCATGATTAAGTTTCTGGATATCGCGCTGATTATAATCGCCGTAGGGCTGATCCTCAGCGTCATTTTGCAAAGCAAGGGCGCCGGGTTGGGCGGTTTGACCGGCTCCGATGCCAGCGCCATCTTCACGGCCCGGCGCGGCGTCGAACGCGTTCTGTTTTGGGTGACGATCGTTTTGAGCGTTTTGTTCTTCGGGTTGGCGATCACCGTCATTTTTCTCGGACGCTAAAACCGGCTTCTGGGAAGGCCGCCCGTTCGCGTCTCTTTAACGCGTCCCGGTATGCGGCCTTTCTTTTTTGCCCGATCATTCAACCTTTATGAAACGATTACGCTGGCAAATTTTGGTGGTCACGCTCACGCTGGTGGTGGTTGCTGTTCTTTTGTTCAGCCAGCAGCCTGTCCTTTCTCCAACCTCGTCCCAGCCCACCAGCGGTGGAATTTATAGCGAAGCCTTGATCGGTTCGCTGGGCCGCCTCAACCCGCTTTTGGATTGGAACAATCCTCCCGATCGCGACGTGGATCGTTTGGTCTTCAGCGGATTGATCAAGTTCGATGCGCGCGGCTTGCCCCAGCCGGACCTGGCTGAATCGTGGGGTGCCACTCCCGACGGAACGGTTTACAACTTTACTATTCGTTCGAGCGCGGTCTGGCAGGACGGTACGCCTGTCACCAGCGATGATGTGATCTTTACCATCGGTCTCATCAAGTCCGGCTCTTTTTTCCCCCAGGATATCAAGGATTTGTGGAATCAAATCACGGTCACGAGGTTGGATGACGAGAATCTTAAATTTACCCTGCCCGAACCGTTTGCTCCCTTCCTCGATTATTTGACGTTTGGCGTGCTTCCCAAACATCTGCTCGCCTCCACGCCCGCCAACCTGCTGGCTAGCGCTCCCTTTAATATCAAACCGGTGGGCAGCGGCCCGTATAAATTCGACCACTTTGTGGTGGAGAATGGGCATGTGGCCGGTCTGGTGCTCACACTCAGCGGTAATTATTACGGACAGATGCCGTATATCCAGCAGGTGGTGTTCCGTTATTATCCCGATTCAAAATCCGCCTACGATGCGTTCAAGCAGGGGGATGTGCTGGGCGTCAGTCAATTGACCTCCGATATCCTGCCCCAGGCCTTGAACGATCCGAACCTTTTGGTTTACTCCAGCAGTTTGCCGCAGATGTCCATCGTGATGCTGAACTTGAACAACAATCAGGTGGCCTTCCTCCAAAATGCGAATGTACGCCGGGCATTGATGCTCGGACTGAACCGCGACTACATGATCTCCTCCTTGTTGAAGGGCGAAGGCATTGTTGCCGATAGTCCCATCCTGCCCGGTTCATGGGCGCATTATGATGGCATCGAGCATATTGGATATGATCCCGATGCGGCGGTGGCTTTGCTGAAGCAGGAAGGCTATGTGATCCCTTCCACAGGCGGAACCGTCCGCTCCAAGGCCAGCCAGTCTTTGAGCCTGACCCTGGTATATCCCCAGGATGCCTTGCATGCCCAGATTGCCAAGGTGATCCAGCAGGATTGGGCGCAGATCGGCGTTCAGGCCAATATCCAGGGCATGCCTTACGATCAACTGATCTCCAATGCGCTTGCTTCCCGCACGTATCAAGCCGCGCTGGTGGATCTTAATCTGGCCCGCACTCCCGACCCTGACCCGTACCCGTTTTGGCACCAGGCGGAGGCGACCGGCGGGCAGAACTATTCGCAATGGAATAACCAGGCGGCCAGCGAATATCTTGAACAGGCCCGCACCGAAACCGACTTCACGGTGCGAGCGCGCCTTTATCGTAATTTTCAGGTGGTCTTCGCCAAGGATTTGCCTTCGCTGCCACTGTATTACCCCGTCTATAATTACGGTGTCAGTGCGCAGGTGCACGGCGTCCAGTTGGCGCTGCCGATGTACGATACCAGTGACCGCCTGGCTTTCATGGCAAATTGGTATCTGGTGACGCGCCGCACCATCGAACAGACCCCGCTGCCTGCCACCCCGTAAGAAGAAACAAAATGTGAATCCGAGAGGAGATAACCATGCTCGAACAAGCTTTGCAATACGCAGGTCAAAACCGCGAACGCTTTTTAAATGAACTAAAAGATTTTCTGGCTATTCCGTCCATTTCAACGGACCCGGAACATGCTGCCGATATGCACTCAGCCGCAGAGTGGGCCGCCGCGCAGCTGCGTTCCATCGGCATGGAGCATGTACAGATTCTGCCCACCGGCGGCCATCCGGTGGTCTACGGCGACTGGCTTAAAGCCGGCAAGGATGCAGTGACCATGATGATCTATGGTCACTATGATGTCCAGCCGCCTGATCCGCTCGAGCTATGGACCACGCCGCCGTTCGAGGCCTCGGTGCGCGGCGATAACCTGTATGCGCGCGGTTCCGCCGATATGAAGGGGCAGGTGATCGCCTCGTTAAAGGCGGTCGAAGCCGTGATGAAGTCGGGCGATATGCCGATCAATCTAAAGTGGCTGATCGAAGGCGAAGAGGAGATCGGCTCCGAACATCTCGATGACTTCATTAAGAATCACAAGGAATTGCTGGCGTGCGATTTCTGCCTGAACATGGACGCGGGCATCCTTGGCGAGAATATGCCTTCCATCACCACCGGACTGCGCGGCTTGGCCTATTTTGAACTGCGCGTGGACGGCCCGGTCAAGGACCTGCATTCCGGTTTGTACGGCGGCACGGTTCACAACCCCGCCCAGGCCCTGGCGGAATTGATCACAGGCATGCATGATAAAAACGCCAAGGTGACCCTGCCGGGCTTTTACGATAAGGTTCGTAAATTAAGCAAGCAGGACCATAAGGACTTTGCGCGCCTGCCGATCAAAGGAAAGACCATCAAGGAGCAGACCGGCGTGCCGGCCTTGTGGGGCGAACCGGCTTTCACGCCCGCCGAGCGCCTCGGCGCACGTCCCACGCTGGAAGTCAACGGTTTGCTTTCGGGTTTCACCGGGGTCGGTTCGAAAACGGTGCTGCCGGCCTGGGCGATGGCAAAGATCTCGTGCCGCCTCGTCCCCGATCAAACACCGGAGGATACCATCAAGCAGATGCAGAAGTATCTCAAGCAGAACGCCCCCAAGGATATTAAGTGGAAGCTCACTTACCTGCACGGCGCGGGCGCGGCGTTGACCGGCACGGATAATGTCGGCGTCAAAGCCTTGTCGAAGGCCCTGGAAACCGTGTGGGGCAAGAAACCGTATTTCCCACGCGAGGGCGGCTCCATCGGCGTGGTCGTCCAGCTTCAGGAGCATCTGGGCGTGGAGTCGGTTCTATCCGGCTTCGGGCTTCCGGATTGCGATGCTCATTCCCCGAACGAGAAACTTCATTTGCCCACCTGGACCAAGGGCATTGATGCCTTGATCCACTTTATCTATAACCTGAAATAGAAAAGACCTTCGTCAATTTTTAAATCTATTTATCGTAGTAACGACTTAAGTCGTTACTACGATTGCTGATATTAGTATTTTACAACTGAAATTCTTGCTTTTTGTGCAAGGATTTTCATCATAGGTGTTCACAAAAGATTTCCTTTGTGTCCCTTTGTGCCCTTTGTGTTTGAATCCTTTTTGTTTCCGGCTTGTCCGGGTTAGGAGAATATGGAAGATCGGATTATTACGTATGGCGGCCAGGCCGTGATCGAGGGCGTGATGATGCGCGGGCAGAAGGCCTTCGCCATTGCCATGCGCGCCCCCGACGGCGGGATCGTGGTTCATAAGGAAGAACTGGATGCGATTTACCGGTCAAAGATCACCAAGATTCCCTTCCTGCGCGGCGTGATCTTATTGTGGGATTCGCTGGGTCTGGGGATGCGCGCCTTGACCATTGCCGCCAATACTCAATCCGGCGAGGATGTAAAGCTCGAAGGTCCGGCTCTTTACCTGACCCTGGGCATTTCTCTCGTCTTTGGGGTTGGTCTCTTCTTCCTGCTCCCGGCAGGCATCGGCGGGCTGGCCGGAAAATATCTCGGCTGGAATGTGTGGTGGAACAACCTGCTGGAAGGCGTCATAAGGCTGCTCTTGCTGGTCGGTTATATTTGGGGTATCGGCTTCATGCCCGATATCAAGCGTTTGTTTGGCTATCACGGCGCGGAACACAAAACCATCAATGCCTTTGAAGCCGGCGCGGAATTGACCCCCGAATCGGTTGCGAAATTTTCGTTACAGCATCCGCGCTGCGGCACGGCTTTCCTCCTGACCCTGGTCCTGCTGTCCATCATACTCTTTGCGCTGCTTGGCCCACTGCCGATCTTCTGGCGACTGGTGACCCGCATCTTATTCATCCCGGTTTTGGCAGGCATCGCCCTGGAGTACACCCGTTGGACTGCCAATCATTTGAAGTATCCGGTCGTCCGCTGGATCATCAAGCCGAACCTGGCTTTGCAATCGCTGACCACGCGTGAGCCGGATCTATCCATGCTCGAAGTCGCCATTTGTTCCTTCCAAACGATGCGACAGGCCGAGCAGGAGATCACCCTCTAGCTTAATAGGCTGTCTAAAAAGTTCTCACCTCAATTACCCCGTGAGTGGGAAACAAAAACTGGGTCGTCGTTCTTTTAGACAGCCTTCCATCACCTGCGCGCGCGTCCATCCCTTTTGACTTTTCAGACCATTAAGACTTCTCAGACTTTTTGACCTTTTAGACTTTTCAGACTTGTAAGACTTTTTAGACCTGTTAGACTGCTTGGACTTCTTAATGAACTATTCTCTTTACTTTCACATCCCCTTTTGTGTGCATCGCTGTGCGTATTGTGATTTCAATACCTATGCCGGCCAGGAGGCTTCCATTCCGGCCTACGTGGAGGCCCTAGGCCGGGAAGTGGAATTTGTGGGACAAAACTTCCCCGCCGGGAATCAAGTTCATACCATTTTCTTCGGGGGTGGAACGCCCTCTTTGCTTTCCCCGGCTCAATTTGATTCGATCTTTCGTTCAATCCATAAACACTTCCCCTTAACCAATGATGCCGAAATTACCATCGAGGCCAATCCCGGTACGGTTCACCTTGAACAGTTGCAAGCCTTATATGCCATTGGGATCAATCGCCTGAGTTTTGGCGTTCAATCCGCCAATGGCGAGGAATTGCGGATGCTGGAACGCGCCCACGATTTTTTCGACGTGCTGGATGCGGTGCATTGGGCGCGCACGGCCGGCTTCGATAATTTCAATTTGGATTTGATCTACGGCCTGCCGGAACAAACCCTCGGAACATGGCAGACCACCGTCGAACGAATTCTCGGCTTGCACCCGGATCATATCTCGGCCTACGCATTAACCCTCGAACACGGCACGCCTTTCGGCCGCTGGACCGCGCGCGGCCTCCTGCCTTTACCCGATCCCGACCTGGCCGCCGAGATGTATGAATGGGCAAGCGAAGCTTTTGATGCCGCTGGATATCTTCAATATGAAATCTCCAATTGGGCCTTGGATCATCCCCCGTCAATCATTGCCCCTCAATCGTCAATTGTCAATCATCAATCATCAATCATCAATCGTAAATCGTAAATCGTAAATCGTAAATCGTTAGTCTCTCCCTCCTTTGCCTGTCTCCACAATCTTCAATATTGGCGTGGACTTCCCTACCTTGGCTTTGGCGCGGGCGCACACGGATATGCGGATGGCTATCGTTATTCGAATGTCCTGCGCATCAAAACCTACATCGACCGAATGTCGAATGTCGAATTTCCAATCTCCAATTACCAATTTCCCCTCTCTCCCGCCACTGTCAACCAGCATCACCAGACTTCAGAGAACGATATGTCCGAATACATGTTGACCGGCCTGCGATTAACGCGTGAGGGCGTTTCTGCCTCCGCCTTCCTGTATCGGTTTGGACGCGATTTGCGGGAAGTCTACGGACATGAGATCGATGAGTTGATCCGCCTGGGCTTGCTGGAGTGGCATAAAGAGACTTCCGAAGCGCCAAAGAGCGGCGGAACTTCGGAAGTCTTGAGACTTACAGTACGCGGGCGTTTGCTCGGCAATCAGGTTTTCATGCGGTTCCTGGAGTAAAGGCTTTTACGGGTTTGACAGCGTGCTCCCGATCAAGATTCCGTTCGCCCAGTAATAGCCTGTATCTCCGGCAGGCAGGATATCATACGTGGCAGGCTGCTGGGAGGATACAATCTCAACTTTTATAATGAGAGCGCCGTCCAAATATTCGCCTGCCGCCAGGTCGCCCATTTTTCTTCCGTCTGCCGTTGGGTGACCGGGAGAAGCCCAAAGTTCACGTCCATCCTGGAGAATGACATGCATAAAAAGGTGGCCGGCTGGAACGGGGACAACCGATGTTTTTAGTATGGTGGATGGGACCCGCACGCCGCTTGCATCCACTGTCCAGACTGCATCGCCAATCTTCAAATCCTGGACGGCTACAGATCCGTTTGGCGTATCGATCAGTGTACCGGCCGGCAGGCATATAGAAGTAGGAATCGCCGTAGGAATCGCCGTAGGGTGTGCGGTGCTGGGCGGCTGTTCGGCTGGCTGCGTGATCGGTGGACACAGCCCCGGTTCGTAACCGGTAGGCTTGAAGCCCAGTACGGCGCGGCAGGTATTATCCACCGCATAAATTGCATTGATGGGGTAGAACGGACTGCCCCCGATCGGCGAACCCGCCTGTGCATTCGTGAAGCGGTCGTTGTAATTGAACTTGGAGGGATCCTTCAGCCTTGCATCGGCCCACACACCCCACATGAAGGCTGGCCCCGCAAGCGATTGCTTGAAGGCAAAATCCACGACATTGGCGTTCTTGGGATCAATGCGCACCCAGGCCAAATCCGGGTCATCTCCCTGGCCCTGGTTGAAGATCACGGTTTCGTAGCCNNCCGGTATCGTGATTCGGGTCGGTGAAAACCTTGACGCCGTTGGTGCTCCATTGTTTCGTGTAGGGAGGCTGTGCCCAAACCAAGACATCTCCAAAACCGTCGTGGTTCTTATCGATCTCGACGCCGTAATCTATGTTCGTCGGGTCGTTGGGGTTGTTGCCGATCAAGGTGATGAAGACGTAATAGAAGTTGGTATCCGAGGTGATTTGGAAGGTGTTGATATCCAGGCTTGGGATATAGGCCATATCCTTTTGAGTAAATGGCCGCTCAAAAAGATTGAGGTTGTAGGAATCGCCATAAGGCGCGCGATGTTGTGAAGCGGTTCCCGATGAATCGACATCATAGTTCAAGGCGCCAGTAGGATTGATATCTGCGGGGGTTATGGTATGCGTGACGGAAAGCGTGGAGGTCGCCGCCTGTGCAGAGGTAGCCGCCGGCGCAGAGGTCGCAGTTTGTGAAGTGGAGTTGGCTGTTGATTCAGGGATTGTGGTACCAGCGGGTGAGGTGGCCTGTGGCGGGCTTGGCTGTTGTGCAGGCACGGCCGATGATAAGCTGCAGGACAGGACTGTTGCGAGTAGAACGACAACTGCCAGCAGGGTGTAAGACTGTTTCATATTCTCTCTCCTTGTCTCCTATATTATCCATGTTTTCCAGACAAACTGCAAGCGTACTTTAAGGGGATAATATGGCTTTCTCAAGTTCCAAACGAACATCGGTTTTATCCACGAATTTACGCGAATTTTCGCTAANNAATTCGCGGACTCATTTCCGACTTTGAGAAAACCTTATGGGGATAAGGTGTTGAGAATGCCTGGATGGATTCCCGTCAGATCATTTAACCCGGATGCGAAAGCCCTACGCGCCTCCAGAGGGCCGATCAGCAAACCCGGCACTTTTGCATCAGTATGCCGCCGCGTGGACAGGTCTTCCATGTTGCCGTGATCGGATGTGATCAGAATCAATCCGCGCTGTTCGTCCCATGTGCCGAGCAAGCCGCTTAATACCTCGTCGAATATTCTGAACTGTTCGCAGGCCCAGTTCATGTCCTGCTTGTGACCGGCATAATCGCTCGCCCAATATTCGAAGAGCGAGAAGTCGTATCCGTTGGCGAGTTCGCCCAGTTTGACGCCGGCCTCCTGCGCTTCGTACACGTGCGCATCGGGAAAACCCAGCATCTCCCGCCAGCCTCTGCCCGTAAAGTCAGCCGACAGCGCCCGGCCGGCATAATAATCATCCTTGTTGAAAAGCCTTAATCCCGCCGAGGTGACGGCCATGGGGATTGCGGAGTAGATTCGTTTGCCCGAATCCACCCCGTCGAAATAGCGCGGCGGGTAGGCGTTGAGCAGGGCCGCAGTTTTTCCGTTCTTGATCACTTGCGAAAATAAATTGCCGTTATGCAGGTATTTCGCGACCGCCGGGTTGGGCTTGGGCCCATAATGCTCGCCGATCTCCTTGGGGATGTTGATGCCCGTCAATAAGACCGCCTGTCCGGTGGCGGATTGCGGTAAGCCGTTCACGCCCAGCCCCGCGTCCAGGGGCAGCAGGGTGGCGCGTTCCCCAATATGGGGTGCGGAGTTTGCCAATAATTTTTTCCCGCCCAGCAGGCTTTGCAGGAACGGCATTTCGATCCGTGCAAATGGATTGATGTTTGGATCGTCAACCCCCAAGCCGACGCCGTCAAGAAAAATGAATAATACGCGCATGGGTTTCACTAATAATTTAATGGCATTACAACTGCCCAACGGTGTGGCTCAGCGACGGGCAGGATTAGGCGAGACTCGCCGGAGGGGGAACCACGATTCTTGGGATGAATCCCTTTGGGCAGGCGCATCCCCGCCCGTCCGTTGGAGAGGGTGTTGGGCGGGAAAATTATCTAACAACAGTTTATCAATTGTCGTTAATCGTCACTTGATCACAAATAGCTATTTTTGACTTAAGACAATAAGGGGGGTGATGATTAGCATTAATGCCAAGGAAACGCTACTGATAATAATCATTGTTCTTCCAGATACGCGATGCTTTTTTACAAGTCTTACAATCCCCCAAGGAAGGCCGATGTACGGCATGAATATCGAAAGAAAAACAAGAGGTGGTTCCAGACGATCTTGTTCAGAGACTGATAGTGTTCCGGGTCTCTCTTCTGGCGCCAAAGTTGATCCAAACATATCTACACAAATAAGAAGAATCCCTAATTTAGGATTTGGAATGGCAGATGATACATTTAAGGCATTGAGGATATCAGATCTTTGATAGTTGAACGATTCAAGATACTTTAATATTGAACCATTTACTTTTTGCATATCAACATTAAATGACGTTGGTGTAGCCACGGCATTTGGGGCATTCCAAATATCCGGTTTTACAAATTTTACAATCTGATTCTCACTAATAGAGAAACGACTTCTAACTGTATCAATAGCATGCTCCTCTGACAAATAGTACGCAGTATTCGAAAACATTGACATTGCAGATACCCTATCATGATCATAACAAGCAAATATCCACATAGCTCTTTCATTCTTTTTTATTTTCTTATCCATTGCTCGTACCTCCTGATATATTTTAATTACTGATGTTACGCACCGTCCCGAAGGTTTGGGCACAGAACCGGCTTGAATTACGGCAACCTTCGGGACGTTTTGCGTAAGGTGAGTTAATTATCATCGAAGAAAGTATTTTGAGATTCGGATTTGTCACAGATAAACTTGCCACAGATCAACACAGATGGACGCAGATGTTGGGATGAACCCGCCGCTGATTTCGTGCTGTCTATCAACAATCCGTGTTGATCCGCGTTCATCTGTGGCTATTTTCAAAATACTCTCCAAGGGTCTCCGAGACACTTAAGGTTTAAGAAATAAGAACCAGGAAGAAGGCCGCTCGCGTGTGTCTACGCCGTCTTTTCTCCAGAGCAGGCGGAAGCCCTGGCTTTTAATCAACTCGATATCGGCCGCGACCAGGCCGGTCCCGAATTGGGGCGTTCTAAAAATTCCATACATGAGCCAATATCCGCCGGACCCCAGCACCCGTTTCATCTGTGCCAGATATTCCGTCTTTTGCTGGATGCCATGAAAACAGCCCATATCGAGCGCCAGGTCAAACGGGCCTTCGACCCCGTTGAGCTTGGTCACATCGCCCACGCGCAGATCGGCAGCCACACCTGCATTTTTCGTTTTGCGTTTTGCGATCCGGATCGCGCGCGGCGCAAAATCAATGCCTGTCACCTGCCATCCATTTTGAGCCAGCGTAATGACGTTGGTGGCTGTGCCGCATCCCAGGTCAATGGCGCGCCCGGCGGGATGTTTGGAGATGAAATCGAAAAGTTCGGGGGGCGAAATGCCTCGATCCCAGGGCGGACGCCTGAAATACCAGAGATTAAAGTTGATTCGACGAAGAAGATTCATGTGGATGATTGCTTAAATTTGTATAATTGCCTGGGTTTTGGGTATCAGCCGCGGATAAACGCAGATGGACACGGATTTTTTGAGAAAGGTCAGAACCAATAAAGTCACCTAAAGGTTGTGACAA
>PMLN01000068.1 GCA_003158885.1 Anaerolineae bacterium | reverse complement strand
TCATCCGAACCACTCCGGTTTAACCAGTGCCAGCACCAGGTAAACGAACAGGACCAGCGTGATGAGTCCCACGATGACATATAACAGGCTCATTTTTGATCCTCCATCAGGCGCTCGCAGACCAAAATGAACACGTAAGTGAGGGCCAGAAACAAAAGTGTCAGGCCAACATAAATGAGATCGCTCATGTTTTTTCTCCTGTGGCTTCCAATTCTAGCGGGGTGGCTATCAAATTTTGAGCAAGAACTGATCTGGAGTTATCAAGAAAGTCTCAAGGAATGAAAAATCCCCCGTTCAAGGGGGGATTCCAGTGTGCTTTGATTGATCTCTCTTACCGAACTATCGAACCACTCGACTACCGAACTACCCAACTACAGTGTTTCCAGGTACGCCTCGACCGCGCGCGGGTCGAACTGTTTGCCCGCTTGTTCTTTCAGGTACTCGCTGATCTTTTCCTTGGGCCATGCCGCCCGGTAGGGACGGTCGTGCTCCAGCGCATCGCCTACATCGACAACGGCAAATATGCGCGCCGCTAATGGGATTTGTTCTGCCTTCAAGCCGCGTGGGTAACCGGAACCGTCCCATTTTTCGTGATGGCAGTAGGGAATATCGAGCGCCGAACGCAGGTAGGCGATTTTCGAAAGCAGGTTATACGCGTTGATCGGATGTTGCCGGATGACCTTCCATTCCTCTTCATCCAGCGCTCCGGGTTTGAGCAGGATTTGATCCGGCGTGCCCATCTTGCCCACATCGTGCAGCAGCACGCCTCGACGGATATTTGGAAGATCCGACTCGGGGATTCCCATTTTTTGCGCCAGGCTGATCGTCGTTTCCACCATCTCGTGAATGTGATCGCTTGAATTGTTATCCCATAGATCCACGGCCTGCGACCACCCTTCAATGGTGGCATCATACGCAATTTGAAGTTCGGCGTTCACGTGTTCCAGGTTGTCGAACAGCATCGCATTATCCATTGCGATGGCCGCCTGTCCTGCCAGCAGGTGTAGGAGATCGTTCCATTCAACGTGGGATGGCAAGGGGGAGCGCTGATAAATCTCCAGCACGCCCTTCACCTCGCCCTTGGCGATGACGGGCAGGCCGCGGTAGGCAACAAAACCCTCGCGCTGGATCATTTCTTGGAAGGATGGCGGTAAATTTGCCTTGCCGAGTTCGGAAAGTTCGACGATCTGCCGCGTCAATGCAGCCTGGCCTGCGGGCTTTTCTCCGAGGCGGATGGCTGGGCGGACGGTATCCGAATGGAAACCCATGCCGTTCTCATATTCAAGGCTGAGCGTGGCGGAGTGATAGAGCAAAATGTCCGCCGCGTCCACTTTCAGCAGGTGCAGGATCGATTCCAACACCATCTGGAGACTGATGCGCAAGTCGGTGGTTGAGCCGATCACCATGTCGATCGAATGCAGGGTGGAAAACTGCTCGACCCGTTCTTCCAGTTGTTCGAACAGGCGCGCGTTGTAAACCACGCTGGAAGCGTGCGCGGCAAACAGCGTCAATAAGTTTGCGTCTTCCCGGGTGAATTTTCTTTCCGAGTCGCCGTACTCGTTGATTACCAGCACGCCGATCAATTCTCCTCCGTAAAGCATGGGCACTTGGAGTATGGCGCGGAAAGGCACACTCTGATATTGGGGCGAGTGCCCTTCCCAGGTTTGATAATCGTCAATGATCAGGGGCTCGCGGCTCAGCGCCACGCGGCCTGCGGCGCCCTCTCCCAATTTCAGGCGCGTGCCTGCTTTTAGATCCATTTCGGTGAAGAAGGCCAGTTCGAGTTCCTGGCGTTCTGCATCGTAAAGATAGAAGCCGCCGTTCTTGCTGTGCAGCAGCTCGATTGCCCGTTCCACGATGGTTTGCAGGAGCGTGCCGCTGTTTTTTTGCTGGGTGGATATGTCGCGGGATGTTTCATACAGCGCTTTGAATTCCTGCGCGCGGCGGCGGGTCTCATCGAACAACCGCACATTGTGGATCGCGCTGGCGGCATGGGCCGCCAGCAATGACAGCAGTTGGACATCTTTCTCGCTGAACTGTCGCTCGTTTTCCCCATATTCGAATACGTCCAGCACGCCGATCATTTCGCCGCTGTAGATCATCGGCACGCTGACCAGCGCACGGTAGGGGCGTGCCGCCGCGGCCGGTGTGCGGTGTTCCCAGGTCAGATAATCCTCGATCATGATTGGCTTCCGGGTCTCTGCTACTCGCCCCGCTGCGCCCTCCCCGAATTTTACGCGCTGGCCGATTCCTTGATCATCGCCGCTGGTGGCTGCAATTTCCAGGTCGTTTCGTGTTCGATCATATATATATACTCCTCCCCCTTGCGCGTTGAGCAATTGTGCCGCGCGCTCTACCAGGATTTTCAGGAGGGAGGTCGCATCCTGCTGGTGCAGGCTGATCTCGCGCGTGGTTTCGTAAAGCATTTCGAATTCGTGCGCGCGTTGCTGGGTCTCCGTCAGCAGGCGGGCATTATAGACTGCGCTGGCCGCGTCGGAGGCAAAGAGCGCCAGCAGGTGTGCCTCCTCCTCGGTGAACTTGCGCGTCGAATCGCCTTGTTCGGCGGCGGTCAGCACGCCGATCAATTTGCCCGCATAGATCATCGGCACTTCCAGGACGGCGCGCAGGCCGCTGTCGTCGTATTGGAGCGAATGCCCCTCCCACGTTTGATAATCCTCGATGATCATGGCTTGTCGTGACTGTGCAACGCGGCCCGCTGCGCCTTCGCCCATCGCCAGGTGGATGCCGATGGAAGATTCAAAGCCTTTGCTTACGGCCGCATACACATCCTTCCTGGCCTCGTCATGGAGATAGATCCCGCTTACGGGCACATTTAACAGGCCCGCCGTGCGTTCGACGATCATGTTGAGTATTTGGTTTGGGTCTTGTTGCTTCGCCATATCCAGCGCGGTTTCATACAGGCTCGAAAACTGGCTGGCGCTTTGGCGTGTGCTTTCGAACAGGCGCGCATTTTCGATGGCGATGGCAGCCTGGGATGCGAGCAGTTCCAGCAACAGTCGGTCCTCTGCGTCGTACATGTTTGGCTCGTAACTTTGGACCGATATGACCCCGATGATCTTGTCGCTCACCCTCAGCGGTACGGCCAGGAGCGAGCGCGGCACCTCCGCGGAACCGAAGTGCACTCCTTCGATGTTGCTTTGCAAGTCATCGTCGATCTTAATCGGGATGCCGCTCTGAATGACCTTGCCGGAAAACCCTGCATCTGGCGGGAAGTGTAGGACCGGGCTGCGGCCGGCGCGGTCGTATAAATAAACGCCGTCTATTTGGCCGCGCTTCTCATCCAACAGCGAGATCGTGAAGATTTCTGCCGGCACGAGTTTCGCCGCCGCCTGGTGTATGGAATTGTAGACTTGCTCGATGTCTTCCTGGATGCGTGCCAGTTGCTGGCTCGCGGCGTGTAATGTGGCCCATTTTCGTGTGTATTCCAGGGTGTCCTGGAATAATCGGGCGTTTTCGATGGCGGCCGCGGCCTGATTCGCGATGGCCATGGCTAATCTGACCTGTGACTCGTCAAAGGCGTTTGGCTGGTCGCTGCTCAATGCCAGGGAGCCGATGATCTTGTCGCGTGCGATTAACGGCAATCCCATCCAGCTGTGAATGACGATCGAATCGTTGAAGGCATGAAAGCGCGGGTCGCTCTGCGCATCTGGGAGGATCAACGGGGCGCGCAGTTCGAACACATATTTTTCCATGCTGTCTTCGAGCGGAAAGGATCGGCCGGTAATGCCTCTTGAATCGTGACCTCTTTTTGCCACTAGGCGAATGTTCGTGCCTTCCGTAATGAAAACAGAGGAACTGTTGGAGGGGATCAACTCTGCCAGTTCATCCAGCAGTACATTGAGGATTTGCTCCATGTTCAAGCTCGATGTCAGGGCGGACGCCGCCTTTTGAAGTGTCTCCGCCTCCTGTCGGCGCTTCCGTTCGGCCTCCAGCAGGCGCGCGCTGTATACGGCCCCGGCCGCCGCGCTGGCGAACAGGGACAGCAGGCGCGCATCCCGATCCGTGAATTTTCGGTTGTTCTCTTTTGTGGAGGAGGTTGCGTGCGCTCCATGAGCCGCGAGTACGCCGGTCAATTCGCCGCGGTACAGCATGGGGACGCTGAGCACGCTGTAAAATGGCTGCTCCTTGTATTGAGCTGCCGCCCCTTCCCATGTCCTGTAGTCCTCGATGATTATGGCTTCATGCGTTTGGGCAACTCGTCCTGCCGCTCCCTCGTCGGTGTGCAGTCGCGTACCGGGGGCTAGATCGGGGTCTGTGCTGGCCACAATCTCGAATTCCGTGTGTGTGGCATCATAAAGGTAAATGGACCCGCCCGGTACATCCAGGATTCTTGTGACGCTGTTTGCGATGGTTTGCAGCAATGCCGGAACGTCGTTCAGCGCCGCCAATTCACCGGTGACTTCGGAAAGTACTGCTGACTCCATCGCCCTCCGCTGGGTCTGGCGGAATAGGCGGGCGTTCTGGATCGCCGCCGCGGCTTGCGAGGCCAGCGTGGTCAGCAGCCGCTCATCATTTTCATCGAAAGCATCGGCCTTTTCACTTTCCACACTGATGACGCCGATGGTGATCTCACCGGTCTTCATCGGCACGTATAAGCCGGATTTGATCCCGGAAAATATTTCCATATAACGCGCGTCCTTTGTTAAATCGCCGACCCGCGCCGCTTCGCCGTGTTCCAGCACCCAGCCGGATAGTCCCTGGCCTACGCGTGTAATTTTGTTGATGGCTCTCCGCATGGCCGGGCTGGGTTGGCCGCCTTCCCTTCCTAGTCCGATCACTTCCACTTCGTCGCTGTCTTCGCCGCGCAGGCGCACGGCCGCGTGATGCCAGTACAAATGCTTTTCGAGGATATGGATGATTTGTTCGCCGATTGCATTGACATCCAATGTGCGGCTGAAGGTCAGGCCGCTTTCATAAAGCGCTTGCAGTTCGATCAGGCGGCGCTGGGTCTCTTCCTCGATCCGCTTTTGCGCCGTGATGTCACGCGCCGCCCATACCACCGTATCTTTCGTCAGTGGCGCCGTGATGGCTGAAAACCAGAGCATCTTCTCTTCTGCCGGCAGGGTGTATTCGAACCGGACGGACTGGCGCGTTCTCAGCGTTCTGCGGATATGTTTTAATAATTGGTCCGCTTTTGTGCGTGAGAAGATATCGTGCATCCGCTTGCCCGGGAAATCTTCCATGGGATGGTACTTTAGTTCGGCGTTCGAGGACATGATTTTAAGACAGCGGCCTTCCTGATCAACCACCATGATCAGATCCGGGATCGCCGAGAAGATGGCTTGCAATTCGCCTTCCGAGGCGCGCAGCGCTTCTTCTGCTTTCTTCAATTCCGTGATATCTTCGACGGTGCCTTCATAGCACAAAACCTTTCCCTGCTCATCGCATACGGCGCGGGTGTTCTCTCGCACGTATAAAATCTTTCCATTCTTTGTTTTCCAGGTTGCTTCTCTACCTAGGATTGTTCCTTCCCGTTCGATCACTTCCTTGAATTCCTGGCGCGAGTACATCGCGTTGCTTCCGTTTTTGTCCAGGTTCCTGCTGGCAAGCTCCTCGAACGAATCGTATTCCAGCATTTTCACGAGTGCCGGGTTGGACATCAGGATTTGGCCGTCGGGCGTGGTGCGATAGATTCCGATGGTGGTATTCTCATACAAACCTCGAAAACGTTCTTCGCTCTTACGCAGGGCCTCTTCTGCCTGTTTGCGTTCGGTGATGTCGGTCAATGCGCCTTCATAGAATCGGACTCTTCCCCGCGCATCCTTGATGACGCGCACATTTTCCAGGACTGTGATTACTTGTCCGTCGCGTCGCTTCAGATCGAATTCGATGTTTTTCGATTCACCGCTTGCATTCACTCTTCCCATGTTCCGTTTTCGATCTTTGGGATTTGCATAAAGATCTTGTATATTCACCCCCAGCAGTTGCTCTTCGGTTTCATAGCCGAGCATCTGGACTAAAGCCGGATTGACGGAAATAAACCTGCCTCTGGGTGTGCTGCGGTACATGCCATCCGGGATATTTTCGAACAGGGAACGGTAGCTTGACTCGGATTGTCCGAGGGCTTCCCCGACTCTTTTTTGTTCAGTGATATCCCTGACAACGACCAGTACCGCTTTGCGTTCCTTGTAAATCAGGGTATGGGAGACAATATCTACGTGGATCAGTGTGCCGTCTTTTTTAAGGTGTCGCCATTCCCCCGACTGTTGCAGGCGCGGCCGCCTTGCTTGTGCGTGCTTTATCACCCGCGCCGCATCCTCCTCTGGGCGGATATCGGTAATGCGCATTTTGAGGAACTCGGCCCGCGCATAGCCGTAATGTTTTACCGCCGCTTCGTTGACCTCGAGGAATCGCAGGGTCTCGAGATCATAGATCCACATCGGCTGCGGGTTGTTTTGGAAGAGAAAAGAAAACGGGTCCGCTTGCTGGGCTTTTCTCATCTGGGATTGGGTGGGCTGGCTGATTTTTCCTTTCAAGGTCCTGACGGTTCTGACCGTGTCTTTTAAGGACTCCATTTACTGCCAGGTTGCATATTGGAAAATGTGATTCTAACAAGAACTCTTCTGGGATAAACTGTTGCAATATAATCATAAGGGATTCCTGTCCCCATGGAGTTGAACATTCATTATAGTGCAGTTTGCGTGCCGTGTGCCTTTCAGTTTGGAAATTTGGAAATGGTTCTCGCTCCCCTCCCCCGAATTCATCGAAGTTGAGCGCTTTGGTTCGCGGCGGCTTTTCGTGCGGTTCACTCTCCAACTTTGGGAAATCAGCCCTCATCCATTAACCATGATCCATGACCCATTTTCCACTCCCGATTACCAAGTATCGAATATCGATTTTCCACGCCCATTCCCGAATCCCCACTTCCCAATTCCGAATATCGAGTATCGAATATCGATTTCCCATTTCCCCTTTGCGTTCTTGGCTTCCTAATGGCTCCAGCGCGCCTTTTGATCGCCCTCATAATTGGAAAGCGGCTAATTTCGTGGGCTTCTGAATCGTTCACCACAGCGCACACTGAAAACGCAGAGTTTTTCCCCAAGTTTTCTCTGCCTGCACCGGGGCCGCAGGCACATGTGTGAACTTCGCGACCTGTACTTGGTGTTCTTCCAAGCAAGCACGCAAAGCGCCGGTGATCTCAGTGGCGAGAAATTAATGAACCCGCTCGCCAAATCCCGTTGCCAAAGCGAACCTTCCAACCTTCGACCCTTTAGACCTTTTCGACTTTTTAGACTTTTCGACCCTTCGACTTTTTAGCCCTTCCACCTCCTCTGCTATAATCCTTCCTATGATTTTGGTCACAGGTGCCACCGGCTTTATCGGTCGTTCATTGATCCGCCACTTATTCGAGACCGGGCGCCGCGTGCGTGTTTTGATTCGTTCCTCGCCTCGTTCTCCCCGGCTTCCCATGGGCGTGCCGGTCGAAGTGGCGGTCGCCAGCCTTTCCGATGAACGCGCCCTGCGCGCCGCCTTGAAGGATGTGGATTCGATATTCCACCTGGCCGGTTCCGAGTCGCAGGGGCGCAATGCCAACCTGCTGGGCGTGGATATGCGCGGCACGGATAACCTGGCCCGCATGGCTGTGGATGCCGGGGTGGGGCGCATGATTTACCTGAGTCACATTGGCGCCAGCCGTTCCTCCGCCTATCCCGTCTTCAAAGCCAAAGGCATCGCCGAGGAGCACATTCGCCGTTCGGGCGTTCCCTATACGATCTTGCGTTCATCCATTGTCTTCGGGCCGGAGGATCATTTCACCACCAGCCTCGCTCGTCTCCTGCGCCTCTCGCCCGGCATCTTTCCCCTGCCTGGTGGTGGAAATTCGATGCTCCAGCCTTTGTGGGTGGATGACCTGGTTAACGTGATGCTTTGGTCCCTCGATAACCCCGAGACGGCCAACCATACCTATGAAATCGGTGGAAGCGAAAATTTTAGCTTGAGACAAATTGTCGCGATTATCATGGACTTGCAGCATGTTCACCGCTGGCTGGTTTCTGTTTCGCCGACCACCATGCGGGCGTTAATGGTGACTCTCGAATCGTCCTGGCTGAACTTTCCTCTCTCCTCGTTCTGGCTGGATTACCTGGCGGTCAATCGCACCTGTCCGGTGGATAACCTGCCGCGCCAATTTGGATTGATGCCCGCCCGTTTCACCTATCGTCTCGATTATCTCAAACGTGTGCCTTGGTACGAATCCGCCTGGAAACGGGCTGGCCGGTTCTCCTCGGATGTGGCCGGGAAAATCCTCGAATCCGTTCGTACCTTTCGGTTCTAACTATGCCTGCCTGGAATATCCGTCTGTTGGAAGCCATTGAAGAAATGTCCGCCGTCGAAGCGCTTCAGCGTGAAGTCTGGCCTGGCAGCGAGACGGATGTCGTTCCTGCGCATTTGCTGATTACCGCGGTTCATAATGGCGGCCTTGTGCTGGGCGCCTTCGTGGATGAAAAACTCATCGGCTTTGTGTTCGGCTTTCCAGGCCTTGAATCCACGCCCGATGGGCCTCGCCCAAAACATTGTTCGCATATAGCGGGCGTTTACCCGGCGTATCGCGATGGCGGCGTTGGCTTTGCGCTTAAGCGCGCCCAATGGCAGGTGGTCCGGCATCAGGGGCTGGATCATGTCACCTGGACGTATGATCCGCTCCTCAGCCGCAATGCCAACCTGAATATCGCCCGCCTCGGCGCGGTGTGTTCCACCTATCGCCGCTCTGAATATGGCGATATGCGCGATGGCCTCAATGCCGGGCTTCCTTCGGATCGTTTTCAAGTGGACTGGTGGATTAATACCAGGCGTGTGGAGCGTAGGTTGGGCAACCCCCCCCGGCCCGCCTTGAGTTTGGATCACCTGGCGCGCGTCGGCGTTCATCCTTTATATTCGCTTCCTTCCCACCCCGATAACTTGCCGCGTCCGCCCGCGCATGCCCCGACCCCGGCAGCACAGCTCATCGCCGCTGAAATTCCCTCTGACTTTATGGCGCTAAAATCTGCCGATTTTTCCCTGGCCCGTGATTGGCGCTTCTTTACGCGCGAATTCTTCGAGACGGCCTTTGGGAAAGGCTATATCGTCACTGATTTTGTTTTCGATCAAACCGCAGGTGCGCCGCGCAGTTTCTATATTTTGACCGATGGCGAAAGTACGCTGGAAGGTTGAATGAATTCCCAGCCTTTTTTCCGCCGGTTGTTTCGCAAGATTGATAAAACCGTCTCTTCGTTTTTCTTTCTCGATCAATGGGTGATCCTCACCGCCGAGGGTGTGCGCTATGATTCGCTCCAATGGCCGCTGTTCCATCCCATTATTCCCGGGAAGGATCGTTATTGGGGTGATCCCTTTATCGTCGCCCGCGCAAATAAATATTATGTCTTCATCGAGGAAAAGATCTATGCGACAGGCTTGGGAAGGATTGCATGTCTGACGCTGGACGACCATGGCGCCTTGCAATCCCGGCAGGTTGTGCTTGAGCGTCCTTATCATCTTTCATATCCGTTTATCTTTGACTATCGCGGCCAGACCTACATGCTTCCTGAGACCGCCCAGAATCGTACGCTCGAGGCCTACCGCTGCGTGCGCTTTCCGGACCAATGGGAACCGGCCGGGGAGTTGATGACCGGTGTTTACGCCGTGGATGCGACTTTGTTTGAATATGCAGGCAAGTGGTGGTTGTTCGCCAACGTGAAAGAGGGGCAGGGTTCCAGCCTCGATGCCTTGCATGTCTTCTTTGCGGACGATCCCTTATCGAACCGCTGGACTCCGCATCCGCTTAATCCTGTCGTTCGTGATATCCGTTCGGCGCGGCCCGCCGGCCCTATCTTTATGCAGGCTGGCAAGTGGATCCGTCCTTCGCAGGATAATTCGCGCCGCTATGGTTATGCCATTCAATTCAATCGCATTGATACGTTGAGCGAAACGGAGTACCAGGAGACCGCCGAGGTTTCCTTTAAACCGCTGCGCCATAAGGGGATCATTGCCACGCATACGTTTGGTCAGGCCGGTGATTTGGTCGTGATTGATGCGGTCCTGCGCCGTTGGAAATTCGGCGCCTGATTCCGTCTCTCGCTTAAAACAACATTCCTTGCTCATCACGAGTTCTTTTGCGTTTTGCTTAATTTGCGTTCTTGCATCTTTGCGTGGTTCCCCCCGTCCTCCATTAACCATCAACCATCAACCATGACCCATTCACCAATTACCATTCACCAATTACCAATTACCAATTACCATTTCCTCTTCCCGTTGCGTTCTTCGCGGGCTTCGCGGTTCGTTCTCTGAATCTGGGAAATCCATCCCCCATCCCCCATCCCCCA
>PMLN01000150.1 GCA_003158885.1 Anaerolineae bacterium | reverse complement strand
ATTGAATCTGATCGTGGACAGCACTCGTGACCGCAACGATCTAAAGAACTGGTTTAACGATCTATGGCAGAACGATGAATTGGTGAAAGATGTAAAAACGGAAGTCCTTGAATACCTCGACCAACTTTATCGGGATAACGCCCCTGAGTTCATTTACTTCAAGACCTTATATGAAATTTTCAGGGAGTATATAAATCAGCAGGATCAAGGCGGCTTGGCAGATATTCATCAACAGGTTGTCGATACTGAAATCTGGCAGGCGTTGTTCGAATTCCAGAAAGATGGCGTAAAAGGTGCAATCAATAAAATCCAGAATTACAACGGTTGTATTCTGGCGGATAGCGTTGGGTTGGGTAAAACCTATGAAGCCTTGGCCGTCATCAAGTATTTTGAACTGAAAAACCAACGGGTGCTTGTGCTCTGCCCGAAGAAACTGCGGGAAAATTGGACAGTATATCAAGCCTCTAATGCCAACGAACTCAACCCTTTTATAAAAGATCGTTTCTCTTATGCAGTACTGTCACATACAGATTTAAGTCGTGAAGGGGGGTATTCCGGCGACATTGATCTTGCCAATGTGAGCTGGGGCAACTTCGATCTGGTGGTGATTGACGAAAGCCATAACTTCCGCAATAACACGCCGGGCAAACGCGACGAAGATGGAAATGTAATCCGCAGAAGCCGCTATGAACGCCTGATGCAAGATATTATTCAAAGCGGCGTAAAGACCAAAGTTTTGCTTTTGTCTGCAACACCCGTCAATAATACCCTCAAGGATTTGCGTAACCAAATCTATTTCATCACGGGCAGCGAACATGAAGGTATGGATACATCGCTCAAAGAGTCGCTGGGCGTAGAGAGCATTCAGGAAACCTTGCGGGTTGGACAATTAACCTTCAATGAATGGGCGAAGAAAAATAAGGACAGAAATACTGCTGAACTGTTGGATAAGTTAAGTTCTGCATTTTTCAAGTTGCTGGACGGACTTACCATTGCACGTTCACGCAAGCATGTTCAAAAATATTATAAGGATAGCGTTGTACTTTTGGGCGGATTCCCTGAAAGAGAAAAACCCATTTCGGTGTATCCGAATATTGATACCCGCGCTGAGTTTATGTCTTACGACAAACTGAATGACGAGATCATACAGTATCAACTCTCGTTGTTTAAACCGTCCTTCTACTTATTGGACGAATATAAAGCCACATACGCACCGAGAGTCGCAGCATTTACGCAGGAGAACCGTGAAAAATTCCTGATCGGCATGATGAAGGTGAATTTCCTGAAAAGGTTGGAAAGCTCAATTCATTCCTTCGAACTCACGCTTTCCCGCACAATTAGCAAAATTGATTTGCTCATTGACAAGATAGAAAGATTCAAACAGTATCAAAAAGAGAATCCGGATTTCGATTGGGATGAATTGCAGGTCGTTGATCCCGATGACGAGGAATTGCAACAGGCTCTTGATTTCCAGGTGAGCAAGGCTGGCATCAAGCTGGCACACATTCGGCTTGATGATTGGTTAACGGACTTACGCAAGGATAGAGAAAAACTCGGCAAATTGCATGAACAAGCCAAACGAATTACACGGGAGCGCGATGCGAAGCTTGAGGAGCTTAAGAAACTGATCGTGGAAAAGGTCAGTCATCCAACCACGAATAAGAAGGACAAACCCAACCGCAAGGTTTTGGTCTTTACTGCCTTTGCGGATACGGCGGTTTATCTCTATGATTCATTGATGGAATGGGCAAATGAAGATTTGGGGATTAACGTTGCGTTGGTCTCTGGTGGTTCGACGGAGAACAAGACCACCTTTGGCAGGAACGAATTCAATCAGATATTGACTAACTTCTCTCCCGTCTCGAAGAACCGCGCCAAGATCAAGAACATGCCGCAAGACGGCGAGATTGACCTTCTCATCGCGACCGATTGTATTTCCGAAGGTCAGAACTTGCAGGATTGCGATTACTTGGTCAATTACGATATTCACTGGAACCCCGTGCGCGTGATCCAACGCTTCGGGCGCATTGACCGTATCGGCAGTATCAATAAATCGGTGCAATTGGTGAACTTCTGGCCGACCAGTGATTTGGATAAATATATTGCCTTGAAAACCCGCGTGGAAGCGCGCATGGCATTGGTGGATATTGCCGCCACGCAGGATGACAACTTGCTCAACACCGAGGAACTGGAAAACCTTATCACGGACGAGTTGCGCTATCGGGATAGGCAGTTGAAGCGCTTGCGTGATGAAGTGCTGGATTTGGAAGAGTTCAACGAATCAGCCACACTGACGGATTTCACGCTTGATGATTTCCGCGCCGAATTGACCAAGTTTATCGAAGCCAATCGCCAGAAACTGGAAGAAGCGCCGGATGGCTTATATGCGGTGGTGCCTGCCCGCGTGGAGAATAATGTCCGCCCGGGCGTGGTGTATTGCTTAAGACAAAAAGGGAATGCTGCCAGCACGGAAGTCAACCCCTTACAGCCCTATTATCTGGTCTATATCCAAAACGAAGGTGTAACGCGTTTTGGCTTTACCCATCCCAAGCAGATTTTGACGATCTTCCGTGAATTATGCTCAGGCAATGACGCACCCTTTGAAAACCTCTGTAGAGAGTTTGACAAGGGAACTCAAAACGGAACCAAGATGCAAGTTTATAACGACTTGCTTGAAAAAACAGTTCAGTCCATTGAAAATTCATTCAGAAAGCGGGTGACCAGTAGTTTGTTGATGGGTCGCGGGGCAGTAATCCCCGAATCAGATGAGCAAGTAAATGACAAGACAGATTTTGAACTGGTTACATGGCTGGTGATCCGCTAAATTTAACCGTGCTATACTTGTGACAGGCAGAAAGCAGGCAGACATGATTCACCAAATCAAGCAAAATGAACTCCCTAAAAAACTATGGGATCTGATTGATGCAGCGTTGCGCGGCGAGCCAGTTTTCATTACGCGCGACGATCAAAGCATGATCCAATTAGTCCCGTTGAAACTGACCCTGCGCCCGCGCAAAGCAGGCAGTGCCAGGGGTATGGTGAAAATGTCAGACGATTTCGACGCCCCGCTCGGGGACTTTTCTGATTACATGCCATGAATGTGCTTCTCGATACGCATGCCTTTTTGTGGTTTGTGCAGGATGATCCCAGGTTGAGCCATGCGGCGCGCGCATTGATCGAATCAGGTGAGACGCGCCCTTTTCTCAGTATCGCCAGCCTGTGGGAAATTGCCATCAAAATGAGTTTGGGGAAACTTGAGTTGACACAGCCGTACGAAGAATTCATTCCACAACAACTTGCGGCGAACGGGATCGGCATTTTGAATATTACCATCGAACATACTGCCGCGGTTGCCAGCCTGCCTTTCCACAGCCGCGACCCGTTCGACCGTTTGCTGGTTGTTCAATCTAAAATCGAAGAGATGACTCTGGTCAGCGCCGATCCCGCTTTTGACACATATGATGTTAAACGGGTATGGTAATTAGATCAGATTGGGGAATGCCATGCCTGATAACACCGACCTGAAAAAATCCATCCAGACTGCCCTGGGCAATTTTGAGAAACAACCGCTTGCTGACGCGGCGCGCGGACTATTGAACACGCTCGATTATCGGAGCAATAAAACGCTCAAGATCGCGCCAAATAACGCGCAGCAGTTTCAGGCACAGTTTGATGCGAATGGCAAAATGAATCAAGAAGCTGCCTTGCTTAAGGATTGGCAGTCCGTGGATTTGTTGTTCCAGTTGACGGATGCGGAAATCCGTGCAGCCGCACAAGGTGCGCTGGATATGTTCGCGTCCAGGCAGGTGGATGATAAAGACATTCGCTCGTATTTGTTCTTCGCGGTGGAACTCAAAGGCGCACAGTACACACGTACACAACTTGCAGGTATTACGCGCGAGATCAATAAGTTGTTTCCCATGCCCGTGATGGTGATTTTCAGATACGACAAGGTTGTAAGCCTTTCCATTATTGCCCGGCGGATTAGCAAGCACGACCCCAATAAAGATGTTTTGCAAAAAGTAACACTGATCAAGGATATTCGCTTTGCGGCCAATCGTGCGCATATCGAAATTTTGCACGATCTCTCTATCACGCAGTTGATGCAGACTCACGAGATTTCCAATTTTGTGGATTTGCAAAAAGCGTGGGAGAAGACCCTTGATATCAACGAACTCAACAAGAAGTTCTACAAGGAAATTGCCAACTGGTATTTCTGGGCGGTCAAGTCCGTTAAGTTTCCAAAGGATGCTGAGAAGGACGATGCCACGCGCAATGCCACCAGTGTGATTCGCTTGATTACGCGCCTCATTTTTGTTTGGTTCATCAAGGAAAAGGGACTGGTTCCAGAAGAGCTGTTTGATGAACGCAAGTTGAAAGAGATGCTCGACTTCAGCAACCCAAAGAAAAGCACGTATTACAAAGCCATCTTACAAAACCTGTTCTTTGCCACCCTCAATACCGAGATGGGCGCGGACCGCATGTTCCGGCGTGAGAACACCAAAGGACAAGACCCTGATTATTTGATGTCGAATTTTTATCGGTACAAACGCTATTTCAAGAATCCGGATGAAGCCAATAAACTCTTCGCACAGATTCCTTTCCTGAACGGCGGCCTGTTTGAATGTCTGGATAAAGAGATCGAGAAGGGCAATGTCATCCGCATTGATGGTTTCTCTGACCGCGAGGATAACCCGCTTCAAGTTCCTGATAAACTCTTCCTACAGGAAAAAGAAGAAGATTTTGACCTGAACGATATCTACGATACAACCAACAAGAAATACAAAGTGCGCGGGTTGATACCCATCTTCAACAGTTACAAGTTCACCATTGAAGAGAACACGCCGATTGAGGAAGAAATTGCGCTTGACCCTGAATTGCTTGGCAAGGTCTTTGAGAACTTGCTCGCCGCTTATAACCCTGAAACCGGCACTACTGCCCGCAAGCAAACCGGCTCATTTTACACGCCGCGTGAGATCGTCAACTACATGGTGGATGAAGCCTTGTTAGCTTATTTGGAGTCTTCGCTTTCGGACCTCACCCCCAGCCCCTCTCCCACAGGGAGAGGAGAGCAGACGCCCCCTTCCGCTTTAGGGAAGGGGGACGGGAGGTCATAGGCGCTAACTTAAGGAT
>PMLN01000038.1 GCA_003158885.1 Anaerolineae bacterium | reverse complement strand
TTCCGTCATCAAACCGCTCTTTACACCCTCGCTTTCCTCTTGGCGCTGATCCTCCGCCTGGTCCGCCTCGGCGCTTGGACCCTCACCGACTTCGAAGCCAAATGGGCCTTGCAGGCGCTCGGCGTTATCTCAGGGTACACATCCCGCGCTTGGTTCACAGCCCGCCTATGTTCTCTTGACCTCCATCGTTTTCTTTCTCTATGGCGGCGGGACGGATTTTCTGGCGCGCCTGGTTCCGGCCTTGGTCGGATCAGCCCTCGTCCTGGTTCCCTTCCTTTTCCGCGACCGTCTCAAGCCGCGCCCCGCTTTGATGCTCGCCTTCTTCCTCGCCTTTGACCCGGGCCTCGTTGCCCTCGCGCGCCAAGCGGGCAGTCCCATCCTCGCCCTTACCTTTGTCTTGTTTGCCTGGGGCTTCTGGGAACGCAGGCGCTCGCGCCTGGCCGGTGTCTTCGCGGCGCTGGCTTTGCTTTCAGGCTCTTCGCTTTGGGAAGGCCTGCTCGGGCTTGGTCTCACTTGGGCCATCCTTCAGCTCGTGGAACGGCTCATGGGTTGGAACAAGGACCCTTCGCAGAAGATTCCTCGCAGTGAATGGTTGTCTGCCTTGTGGTCCGCCCTTGGCACTCTGCTCATCGGCGGGACTCTGTTCTTTCTATCGCCCAATGGCCTGGGCGCCTGGTTGTCCTCCCTGCCGGAGTATCTGAGCGGCTGGGTTCATCCGCCTCAAATCTCCGCCGGGATGATGTTCTTCTCGTTGTTTGCCTACCAGCCTCTGGCCCTGATCCTGGCCGCCATTACCAGCGTGCGCGGCTGGAAGGATTCCAGCCGGCGTGTGGTGCGGCTCAGCCTGTGGATGTTCATTGCCTTGTTGCTGGCGTTGGTTTACCCCTCCCATCAGGTCAGTGATTTGGTCTGGATGCTCATCCCGTTATGGTCGCTCGCCGCGCTCGAATTGGCGCGTGTGGTGGATGTTCTTCCGGAAGAACGGCGGCAGGTGATCGGTGTGGCCGGCCTGACCGTCTTTATTCTCTTCTTCGTCTGGCTTCAATTTTTGTCCCTCAACACCTTGCCGCTTCCCTCTTCGCAGGGCACAGACCGTATCTGGCTGCTCTTCGGTTCCCTAGCCCTGCTCGTCATTTGCATTTTGCTGGTTGCGGTCGGCTGGTCGGCCCGCACCGCTCGTCTGGGCGTCACTTGGGGACTGGCCGCGGCCTTGGGCGTTTACTCTTTCGGCGCTCTGCTCGGCGCGGGGAACATACGCGTGGCCATCGGTCAGGAGATGTGGGCAGCTGATAAGACTCCCGCCCAGGCCGATCTACTTTTGACCGTGGTCAATGAGATGTCGGATTGGAGCAAGGATAATATCAATGCCCAGCCGGTTACTATTGTTGGCGTGGATTCGCCTGCCCTCGAATGGCTCCTGCGCGGGCATTCCATCACGAAGCTCAGTTCGGTGCATCCTTCCTCTTCGCCGCCACCCTTCGTCATCACCAGCGATCAGAAAGACCCCTCGCTCTCGGCCACCTATCGCGGCGAATCCTTTGTCTGGCGCGAGTCCACCTTGTGGGATAATGCCGCCGTCCCCGACTGGATGCGCTGGCTGGCCTATCACGAGATGCCGACCTCCTCCGAGACCATCATCTTCTGGGTGCGTGATGACCTCTTCCTCGATTCGACCGGCACCTCAACCGGCGCCAAACCGTAGGCCGGGTAGGGCTTTATGGGTAATAGACATTATCGGAAATAATCCACAGATTTCGCCGATTACGCAGATTAGTAAGCTTAAGGCAAGAAACATGATGAAAATGAGTCAAGTTTTAGGCAAAATTGAGCACAAGCAAAAACCTGTACACGGATTGGACGGATTTCACGGAAGCGCACGGAAAAATCTTTTAAAAATCCGTGTGATCCGTGTCCTTCCGCGTAATCCGCGTCCCAAAATGGTTTTGTACGGTAGCAAAATTTGTATTTGTGTTTTGCCCACGATGTCATGCGTGTGCTATACTGAGTTCCGCGGGGCTAACCCACAGGGTGCTCCGCGAAGCCGCCTGCTCAGTACATGGAAGCCCTGCGGGCTGGCGCAAAGAGAGCGACTAACCCACAGGGTGCTCCGCGAAGTCGCAACTACGAAGTTCCCATTGAATCCTGTTGAGCAAAAACGCAATCCATGCCCGTGTTGAGTATATTATTCTCTTCAATGATCCACACCCCTGCCTCCATCATCGCCATTGACGGCCCCGCCGCTTCCGGCAAATCCACCCTCGGACGGCTTCTGGCCGACTCCCTCGGCTACATCTTCTTCGACACCGGCGTCATGTACCGCGCCGTCACCTGGACGGCCTTACAGCGCGGTCTGAATCCCTCCGATGAAACTGCCGTCTCTTCCCTCGCCCAGCAGATTCAAATTGACGTATTGCCTGCCTCCAAAGACGATGGCCGCGCCTGTGATGTGCTCGTCGAGGGGCAGGACATCACCTGGGAAACACGCCGTCCCGAAGTGGATGCCAATGTTTCACAAGTCTCTGCCTATCGCGGCGTGCGTGAGGCCATGAGCCGGCAGCAGCGCCGCATCGGCCTGCGCGGCAAAGTCGTCATGGTCGGACGTGATATCGGCACGGTGGTTCTCCCCGAAGCGGACTTGAAGATCTACCTCGACGCCTCCGCCCAGCAGCGCGCCCGCCGTCGTTATGACGAGATCCGTGCCCGCCATGGCCAGGCGGAATACGAGACCGTTCTTGCCGGCGTCGTTGAGCGTGACCGCATCGACTCCACCCGTGATGTCTCCCCCCTGCGTGCCGCCGCCGATGCCATCATCATCAATTCCGATTCCATGACCGCCGACCAAGTCTTCGCCCGCGTCCTTGAGCTATGTAAATGATAGTATAATCGTCTTACGTTTATCGTTCGATGAAGGAGATGTAAAATGGAAGCATTAACCACAATTTCCACAAAATACCAGATCGTGATCCCGCGCGAAGTTCGGGAACAATTTAATCTAAAGCCCGGGCAGAAGGTAATGTTCATTCCTTACAAGAATTCCATTCGGTTGGTGGTTGTCCCATCCATCAAGGAGGCGCGCGGGATTTTCAAAGGAATGAATACGGACAATATTCGCGAAGAAGTTGACGAGGAGCGCTGATGAACGTTGTCGATTCATCGGGCTGGATCGAGTATTTTACAGAGGGTGGAAATGCGGATTTTTTCACCCCCTCCATTCGCAATGTGGAGGAGTTGGTCGTTCCAACCATTTGTATTTATGAAGTCTTCAAGCGTCTGCTGGCAGAACGGGACGAGGATTCCGCCCTGCTCTCGGTGGGACTCATGTCGCACGGACGCGAAATCGGGTTGGATCGCAATATCGCCATTGATGCCGCTCAGATTTCCCGCGAGATGAAACTCGCCATGGCTGACAGTATTATCCTTGCCACTGCCCGCGCTCACAATGCCACGCTCTGGACCCAGGACGCGCACTTCAAAGGGTTGGAAGGCGTGAAATATATCGAGAAGAAAGGTTGACAAAGACTTCGGAATTCTCCGAGAACTCCGAAGTCTGAACCCAGTGAGCCGCCATCGGCTGCTTTTTCTTTTCTCCCCAAATTCGGCGTCCATCAGCATTTGGGGAGGGATTGAGGGCGGGGCTGGCTTGTCTAAACATTGAACACTCTACAGATTGGTTGTATCCTTGCTCCAACCATTAACAAGGGGACTA
>PMLN01000116.1 GCA_003158885.1 Anaerolineae bacterium | reverse complement strand
GGGCGGCATCAGCCTGCTGGCGGCTCAATTGAACGCCATCGTGACCCAATCCATGATGAACGAAATGACGGCCACAGGCGGCGTGATCTTAATGGGCCTGGCGATCAGCAGTTTGCTGGAAATCAAAAAAATCCGGGCGGGGAATTTTCTGCCGGCGCTGGTGATCGCCCCACTGATCGTATGGGTTTTATCGCTGTTCGGACATTAGATGAAGGATGAAGGTTGGAAAGGTTGAAGGTTATAAAGTTAGAAAGTTGGAAAGTTGCTCTTCCGCTTCTGGGCTTTCGTAAAAGGCCAATTAAACAAAAAGGGCGGCAGAGGACTAAAGGACTGCCGCCCAATTGAAATCACAAACAATCACTGCGCGCCGATGGCGGTGAGGGCCTTGTCAAAATCCTGCTGGAAAACGTTGAAGGGCTGTGCGCCATCAACTGAGACCGTCTGCGGCTGGCCATTGGCGGTATAGGTGAGGATAAACCAGGGTGTACCCTTTATACCGGAGCTTTTGGCATCCTGTCCATCCTGAGCGACTTGTTTGAGATATTTCTGACTGCTGTAACATGAACTAAAGGCATTCATATCCAAGCCAACCTTTTGTGCAATGGCCTGCAAGCGGCGGTCGGTGAAGGAAGTGCCATCGGCCTCGCCCAAGACATTGGTAAAGAGCGCGTCGTGCATTTCCCAGAACTTGTTCTGGTCGGCGGCGCAATAGGTTGCCTCGGCGGAATCGCGCGATTCCGTATCCGTGCCGCCGGTCGCATTGTCGCTGACCCAGTTACCGGCAGAACGATAGGTGTAAAAAACCTTGCCGGTGGTCACATACGAATCAATGATCTGGGCCTCCGTCGTGGTCCAAAAATCCTTGCAATAGGGACACTGATAATCCGAAAACTCCACCAGCTTGAGCGGCGCATTGGGATCACCCGTGGAATTGCGCTGTACATTCGGGCGAGTGCGGGCCGCGGCGGCCTGGATGGAAGCCACCGGCTTCAACTGCGGATAAATGAGAAAGAACGCCGCCAAAAGTGCGACAACCACAATCACGCCGATCCAGATCCAGCGAACCCGTTGTTCGGCGCGGCGTCGTTTCTCGCGGAATTCCTGGCGTTTACTCATACCTTCCCGGTCTTTTTTGCTCATACATACACCTCAATGAAAAATAATGGGTTGGATTTTCCCATGTTCTTAGCTTTTTGTCCAGAACGATGCGAAAAAACTTATTTGTTTTTTAAGTGAGCGTCCAGCCACTGGACCATAACCTTGAAAACTTCGGCCTGGCCTGGTTCATTATGGATTTCGTGATACATTCCGTCCCATAACTTAAAGGTCACATCGCCCTTCACCTGTTTTACGAAATCCTGCCCACCGCTTGGATACGTGATCTTATCCTCGCCTCCATACATGACCAGAAGCGGCGCGGAGAATTTGGAAGCGTTCGCAAACACGAAATCAATCGCGCTCAAACCGGATTTACCAAAGCCCATGGACATCTTATCGTGAACCAAGGGATCATGGGTATAGGCGTCCACCACCTTTTGATCGTGGCTGATCATCTTCACATCCAGATCGCTCTTCATGGTCAGCGTCGGCGCAAGAGTCCCCAGCAGCTTCGCCATCATGATCTTGGCCTTTTGTTCCTGCAAGGCCGAGCGCAATCCCGGCCCAGTGACCACTATGCCTTTGACATCCGGATGTTTCTTCAATGCAAAGGTCAGCGTCAGCAGGCCGCCCAGGCTGTGACCATAGATGAAAAACGAAGTATCCTTCGGATAACGTTCCCGCAGAAATCCAAAAAACTCATCGATATCCTGCATGACCGCGTCGATGGATGGAAAATGCCCGCGCGGCCCACCGGACTTGCCGTGGCCGCGCAAGTCAAACCCGACGAGAGCATATCCGGCGTTATTGAAAGCCTCGCCTACATGAGCATAGCGGCCCGTATGTTCCCCGATGCCATGCACCAAAGCGAGCACCGCCCTGGGTTTGCCTTCAGGCTCCCAGCCTTGAACATAAAAATTCAACCCCTCTTTATTCTGCCAACTTGATTCAAAATGTTTCATCATTCGCCTCCAGCGCGTGATCAAAGAATGAATTAAGCTGTTTTAGAAAACAGCCACAGAGAACACCGAACGGGTGCGCTCAAAGTTTGTTGGTTTCGAGTCCGAAATCTCTTGACATCCGGCGAAATCTGGCCGCCTTTCGGGGGTGCTGCGCAAAGATTTTGCACTCCGCGCTTACAACCTTTGAGTGCTCCCCACCGAACCTTGATCAACAAGTCCAAATTCTGCAGCCAATAAAAGCATGCGCCGCAACTCTGCTATTGAGCTGCATCACCCACTTCAAAGCGGCAATAGGGATCGCCTTTTGCCATGCAATGTGTTTCGACGACCTCGTGCGGCTGGCCGGTCGCCCAGGCCACCGCCTCGCTGATCGAACCGATGTAAAGATAACAAAGCGGGTCGGCGCTCTTGCGTCCATGGCACATGGCGCAGGTGGACTCCACGTACGCGATCCGGCCACCGCTTTCATCCAGCCAGGCTTCCACCTGCGAGTTGGTCTTCTTCAAGGCCCCCACCATGCTGTTCAAAATGAATTTGATGCGCTGCTTTTCAGGAAGCAACTTCAAGGCCGTGCCGGCAAGTCCCAAAAGAGCAGACTGCTCACGCACGGCATACTGGAAGGAAGCCTTGCCAATCCTGCGCAACATGCCGCGCCCGCCGCGTCCATAAAAATCCTCGATGGCCTGGTTGAATTTTGCATATTCGATGGATTGGATGGCGGGTGTTAAATCCTCCGGGGGAAAGTTCCCGATGAAACGCTCCAAGCCGCTGGTGCGCAAAACGGCATTGAGGCCATTCTCCCCCATGACTTCCTGGGCGGCCACCAGCGCCTGACGAACGAGCGAATTGACAATCACTGCATCAGCGCGTTGTGCCATGATCTGCCTCCCGATAGACATAGACAGGATATTGTTCACCCGTGCGGTGAAAGCCGATCTTCTCGTACAATGCCAGCGAGGTGGCATTGTCGGACTGGGTATTCACCGTGAGACGCGACGAGCGCTCCGCGCGGTAAACACGGGTTATTAAATCACCGATCAATGCAAATGCAATCCCACGTCTCTGCGCTTCCGGCCGGACTGCAAGGCGGGCGAGGTGCGCGCCAAAGGGATTCCCCGTCGAAAGCTGGTAGCCCACCAGGCCTGATTCGCCTTCCGCAACCGAAGCAAAGAGCGCCTGCGAAAAGGCCTTGCACAACGCAGGGAACGAATTCTGCCAAAGGGGTTGAAAAGCGGAGGCATCCACTTCCACGACGCGCGGCAGGTCATCCACGGTCATCGGGCGCAATTGGATGCCCGCCGGAATTGGCCGGGATTCCAAGGGCTGTTCCTCCCTTTCAAGCATCACAATCGTCTGGGCGGGAACGAAACCGGATTCGTACAGGATGGTCTCCAGCCAGCGTTGAGGCGTGATGATCGCCGCGGTGGCTTCCTCGAAACAAGACAATTCGTGACGGACGGCCTCCCACAAGGGCAACCAGGCTGATGAGCCGGAAAGAATCGAATCAAAAACAAAGAGGCGAATCCAAAATATGGAAGGCGGGTCGGGCGGACAAGCCAAAGCGGCCAGGATGCGCTCCTCTTTTTCCAACACAAAATACGGCTGGGAGCCAAGCCATTCCAGCGGAGCACGCCAATCCAAATGACGGTGAACCCGCTGTTCCATTAAGATCAGATCGGCAATCTGCCGGTGGTCGGCAGGCACCGCCGGGCGGATACGCAGATTGACATCGATCATCTTTGTACGAAACGCATCAAAGCCCGCAGGATGCGATCAAAGATGGACGGATTCTGTTCGGCTTCCAATGAGCCAATCATTTTGAAGACGGATTCTTTAACCTTGCCGCGCCTCAGTTTAATTCCCGCCGCGGACTTAAGCACCATGGCGCGCAGATCCCCTTCGCCGGCCTCGTCAAAGACGGCGGCCGAGTGTTCGTAAGCGGCCAGCGCCTCATCGAATCTTTTCAAGGCTTCCAAGGCAGCGGCTTGATTTCCAAGCGCCATGCCCTGGCGTTTCAAATCGCCGGCCTTTGCGAAGAGTTCATCCGTTCCGAGCGCAGCTTCCAAAGACTCCTGAGCTTTGCCCAACTGCAAAAGGGCGACACTGAGGTTGTTCCTTGATTCGGCGGCATTCAATTCATCATGAGCAGAGACATACGCCTGTGCGGCGGCGCGGAACGAATCAACGGCCTCTTCCAATTGGCCCGCTTGAAAGGCCTGCTTGCCTTGTTCATTCAAAGTTTGGGGATCGGTATTGGCTGCCATGGGGACTCCTACAGGGTAATATCCAACAAACCTTCCGCTACGGAACGCAGTTTGTCGGTAGGCATGGAACTGAGTTTGAGCGCCAGTTCCAAGTAGGGACGATTGACTGGCTGGCAGACAAAGTCCTGCAATTCATGGGGAAGTTCGAGGAACTGCTGGATGCCTTTTTGATCGTTCATCCAGTGGCCGATGGGGCCGCTCTCATCAAAAAAAGTTTCCACGCGGCTGCCCAGGGCGGTAGCCAAAACTTCCAGTTCAGGAAGAGGAATGGGGCGCTCGCCCAATTCGTAGGATTTGAGGCGCGCACCGGAGATGCCGGTTTCCTGGGTCAATAATTTAATCGAAAGGCTGGCATTGTTGCGCTGCTGCCTGAGCAAAGCGCCAATCATGCGCTGACGGACTCCGACCAGGCGCGGCAAATCGAGATGTTCCGTGACAGGTGCATCGTCGGAAATGGATGATTGGCCCCAAAAATGGTGAATGGGCAATTTCAGATAATAGACCAGGGTCTCAAGTTCGGGAAGCGAAGGCGCGCGCCGGCCCTCTTCGTAGGCGCGGAAGATACCTTTTGTCACGCCGATGGCTTTGGCACATTCGGCGATATCCTGGCGGGATGCCAGGCGCGCGTCGCGAATCAAGACGCCCAGTTTTTTCATACGGATGGTGGTTTGAGAACGAATATCCATACAATCCTCGGATAAAGTCAATTATAGCAGAGAACATCCCCTGGCTCTTTCAACGGGTATGCTCAAAGGTTGTTAGTTTTGAGTCCGAAATCTCTTGACTTCTGTCGAAATCTGGAGATTTCGCACTCCTCGCTTGCATGCTTTGAGTGCTCCCCTTTCAACATGCCGTATCCAAGAGATGTACTCAAAGGTTGTAAACGATTTCCGAGAGAACGACTGAAGTCGTTACTACATCGTTACTACAAGAGGCACTCAAAAGCCGTAATTGAGTTACAAGGTTTGAGCGCTCCTTATCCAGGGCGCTCAGTTCTTGCGCACGTGACGGTCGGCAAGCTCGGCCATCTCCTTCGCCATCTCCCTGAAGATGATAACGGTGGTGTTATCCGGATATTTTTGCGAGAAGGGCAGGTGCTGATTATTCGCCAGGGCAAAGTTGCTGCCCTGATACGGCATGGATTTTTTGATTTCCAGACTGATGATCTTTTCAGCCTCGGCCTTGGTCAACCCTTCCAGCCCAGCGGCCCTATTCAGTATGACATACACACTGGCGGCCTCAACGCCTTTGTATTGCAGATATTCCCAAACGGTTTTGGTCAACGAGAGGGTGCTTGAGTCGGTGTTGACGATCAAGGCAATCAAGTCGGCGTTTTCGATGACAGGCATGCTGATACGCGAGAGCGAACGCCCAAGGTCAACTAGGACATAATCATAGGCGGTTTTCATGCTATTGACGATATCAGGAATGGACCCGATTTTAAGCCGGTTTCCGCTTTCCGGGTCCGGAGACCCGGCCATCAAGTGGAAATGCCAGGGCGGCATCCCGGCCAGGTTATTGAGAAAGAAGTCCGGAGTGAGCGTTTCAAGCGGCATCTCGGCCATGCTGACCAGGTTCAAGTCGCCCTGATAACCGACGATATTGGCGATGGAACCGATCGGCAAAACCATGTCCACAACGGCAACATGCTTATCGGGCTTGTAAAGAGCGATATTCGTGGCGATGTTGGCACACAAAGAAGAGGTGCCTGTCCCGCCTTTTGCACTCAGAAACACAATCAGTCTTCCGCCCGCTTCCTTGGCCGAGGCCTTGCCGCCCACCAAGCGGTTGACGGCCTCAAGCAGGGAGGGCATCACCTGGGCGGTCTTAACCATATATTCTGCGAACCCGGCTTCCAGGGCGGAGCGGATACGGGCCGGCTGTGGATCACTGCTGAGAGCGATCAAGGGGGTACGTGCGGTACGCGCATCCTGCCGCAGACGCANNCCGCGCCGACAAAGCTGCGGCTGGCGGCTTCCATATCAATGATAAGAATTTTTTTACCAGCCATTCAGATTCCTTTCAATGGCATGTCCGTCATGCTTCAATCGGCGGCATCAAATAGCCCAGGCCCGAACGCGTTACGATATGCCGGGGGGCATGCGGGTCAAATTCAAGTTTCTGCCGAAGACGCGCAATACTGACCCACAGGATTTCCTTGTCCGTTTTATATTCAGGGCCCCAAACGCTGGTCAGAAGCTCCTCCGCCGTGAGGATCTTGCCGACGTTATGAGCAAATTGCAAAAGCAGGCGGTATTCCGTGGCGGAAAGGGAAACGGCCTGGTCATCGCGCCAGACCTCGGCGCGGGCGAAATCGATCCTGAGATTTTCGTGCGTGAAGAAACGCGAGCCGCCATTCTCGCCGGGCGGCTGGGCACGCCGCAAAACGGCGCGGACACGCGCCAGAAGTTCCGTTGCAGAGAAAGGCTTCACGAGGTAATCGTCCGCCCCAAGGTCCAGCCCCTTGACGCGATCCTGTTCCTCGCCCTTGGCGGTCAACATAATGATCGGCACGTCCGAAAACTGGCGGATACGCTGACAGGCCGCAAAGCCGTCGAGGCGCGGCATCATAATATCCAATAAGATCAGGTCCACGGGATGGGCCGAGAAAACGTCAACGGCCTGCACACCATCGGCCGCGGTAACAACCGTGTACCCCTCTGTTTTCAGGTTGGCTTCCAATAGATGGAGGTAACGAGGCTCGTCATCCACAATAAGAATGCGTTTGGACATATCGTTCTCCTTTCCATCAAGTCAAATCAAGGCAGCGGGTCAAGAGGCAGTTCTATGAAAAAGGTGGCGCCCTGCCCCATGACAGATTCTGCCCAAATCTTACCATGATGTGCCAAAATTATCTGCTTGCAGATATAAAGACCCAGACCCGTGCCGGTAATGGTCTGGCCGGGGACGCGATAGAACCGTTCAAAGATAAACGGCAGATAGCCATCAGGAATGCCGGGGCCCTTGTCGGAAAACGCCACGCGTACGTTGTTCCTGCCGCGTTCCAAGTGGATCCGCAGAGGGGAACCGGGCGCGTACTTGATGGCGTTGACAAACAGATTCTCGAAAACCTGTGAAAGGCGCATGCTGTCGCCAGGGATGGGCGGTATCTCTGCAAAATCCAGTTTTATCTCAAGGGATACTTCATGAACCTGCACGCGTTGAGCCACATCCCCGATCAACGCATCCAGGCGCAGAGGCTGGAACTTGAACTGAATGGTTTTGCTTTGCAGGCGGGCTGACTCAAGCATATTATCGATCAACTGGGTCAAACGGTCCGTCTCCTCATCGATGATGGTCAGGAACTCGCGCTGTGTGTTTTCATCCCAGGTTGTATCCTGGCGAAGCAGGCTGGTACTATAACCTTTGATAAAGCCGAGGGGGGTACGAAGTTCATGGGAAATCGTTGAAACAAAGTCATCCTGCAAACGCATCTGACGCTGGACAGACTCAAGTTCGCTGCGCGCATCCTTCAAGGTCTTGCGTTCCAGCAAAGAAGCCGTCCAGAGGGAGATCAGGGAGGCGAGGCGGATATGCTCCTCGGTATACAGGGGGCCTGCAAAGCGGACAAAGACCATCGCCCCGCCCAGCCGCCCACCGATTTGCAGAGGCAGGCCGATCAAATGCGGCAATTCGAGGCGGGGAGAATCGTCGTGCGACTGCGGTGTTTCGATCAATATCTGGTTTTTTGCCAGCACATGCTCTGCGATCCCTTCGCCCCAACTGACGTCCGCTTCCGCATGTTTGCCGCGCCCGACTGCCCGTGCGTAATTCACATCCACGCCATTGGTTCGTGAATCGAGCATATAGATTGCAACATTGTCATAAACGAAATCGGCGCGCAAGCACGCCAGCAGGCTATCCAGACCTTCCTTCCAGTCCTCTGTGCGAAGGACGGCTTGCAAAGCGGAATGGATGCGCGCGAGCGTGCGGGTATCCAGAGGAGCTTCAGCTTCCAAATCAACTTCCTTCCGTGAAGGTCAGCAAGGGGAATTTAAAGGTAGTGCCTTTCCCCTCCGCCGATTGAACGTCAAGAAGCGAACCGTGGGCCTCGACGATCTGACGCACCAGGGAAAGGCCAAGTCCCGCCCCGCCCACTTTGCGCGTCGAAGAGTCGTCAAGCTGGTGGAATGGTTCGAAGATTTCCTCCAAACGATGAGGCGGGATGCCAATGCCGGTATCGGTTACAGAAACCATCAACAGATTGGCGCCCTCCGCCTTCAGGCTCAGAATCACATGCCCGCCGGACGGAGTGAACTTGATGGCATTATCCAGGAGTTGATTCAATACCCAGGCGATCTTTTCCGAATCGCCTTGAACGCTGGGCAGATCAGGATCCACCACCGCTTGAACATCCACCCCGCGCGCTTCCGCCTTTTGGGCAGCGGTTTTGACGGATAAATTTGCAATGCGCCCGACATCGATCGATTCCTGCTTCATGCTCATTTCGCCGCGCGAGGCAAGCGAGAACATGATCAAATCGCCGATGATACTCTCCAGTTTCCCGGCCGACTTCTGGCTAATGGCAAGCGCATGACGCTGTTCCTCGGTCAACGGGCCGAGGGATTCCGTGATCATTAATTCCAGATAGCCCTTGACATGAGTCAGAGGCGTGCGCAATTCGTGTGAAATATTGGCGACGAAATTCGCCTTCATCTGGCTCAACTCACTCAAGCGGCGCAAGGCATCCTGCAATTCCGCCGTCCGCCCCTGGACACGCAGTTCAAGGTTTCGATTGGCAGCTTGCAAGGCCGAGCGCAACTGGATGATCTGCTCGGTGACCGCCTCATCCAAAGTGGCGCGATCAATAAGCTTTAAATCAAGCAAGACCTGGCCGAGCAAATAACTGCCCCCGTGCTCGAGTTGATCCTGCTGGTAAGCGAGCGCCTTCTGCAGGTCCATTTCCGAAATACGGCCGGCATGAACGAGAGCACCCCCCAATTTTGGAACAAGCATTTCAGGCGTAAGTTGTAATTTCTGCTGAGCCATATTCACTCCTAGGATTGCCAAACCCAATCGCCGCCTACCATTGTAGCCGATGATCCCAAATCTTTAACTTCCATCGGATCACAAGCAAACGGGTCTTTATCCAGAACAATCAGATCGGCCAAATAGCCGGGGACCAATTTTCCCAACCGATCTTCGGCATAAGCGGCATAGGCCGCACCGGTTGTAAAACCTTCGAGGGCTTCCTGCATCGTCAGGCGCTGTTCGGGATGCCAGCCGGCGGGGTTTGGCGAGCCATCCGCGCGGCGGCGTGTAACGGCCGCATGGATGCCCCAAAACGGATTCGGCGATTCGACCGGCGCGTCCGAACCGAAGGCGAGATGCGCCCCCGCATCCAACTGTGTCCGCCAGGCGTAAGCCAATGCGGATCGCCCGCCCCAATATTTATCCGCCATAGCCATATCCGAAGTGGCATGGATCGGCTGCATGGAGGCGACCACGTTCAATTGCGCCAGACGCGCCGCATCATCGGGATGAAGGAGCTGTACATGTTCGATGCGATGACGCAGATGCGGCAAACCCTTTTTTGTTTCATAGGCGCGCAATTGCTCATAGGCATTCAACACTTCGTGATTGGCGCGGTCGCCGATGGCGTGAACGGTCATACCAAGCCCCCCGTCGGCAGCCTGACGGCCAAGCTCAAACAGTTCCTCGCCGTCCATATTCAAGACACCGCAATTCTCAGACTCGGTCAGGTAAGGCTGGAACATGGCCGCCGTGCGCGGACCCAGCGCACCATCCATAAAAACCTTGACCGAACCGACGCGCAGCCAATCATCGCCAAAGCCGGTGCGAAGCCCGAGTTCATAGGCATGATCGAGAAGGTCCACAGGAATATTCTTTGTAACGCGCAGTTTCAATTTTCCATCGGCATGCAGCTTTTGCAAAGCCATGAAAGAATCGCGGCGGTCAAAATCATGAACGCCGGTCAAGCCCATCTTCCACAGAATGGCCTGAGCCTGTTCCATGAGCCGTGCAAGTCCATCCGTATCCGGCGCAGGCACAATATCGCCAACCAACTGCATGGCGTTTTCAAACAAAAGACCGGTGGGTTCACCGTTGATAGCGCGCTGGATCTGTCCATCTTTAGGATCAGGCGTAGCGGCGGTGATATTTGCCAATCTCAAGGCGGCGCTATTTGCCCAGGCCGCATGCAACGACTTGGCCGTCAGATAGGCAGGATGATCCGGCGTGATCGGATCGAGATCCGAAGCAGAGGGCCAGCCCCCCTGCGCCCAAACATTTTGATTCCAGCCGTGGCCGAGGATCCATTCTCCCGGTTTGACCCGTCCAACACGCTCCGCCACGCGCCCAAGACATGCCTCCAGCGTACCCGTTTCGCAATCAATTTTCTCCAACCCCAGCGCATAATATTGAAGATGCAAATGCGCATCGGTGAGACCGGGCAGGATGACACGGCCTTCCATATTTTGTTTTTCGGCGCGGTCGAAGCCGGAGGACAATTCATCCCCGCCGACTGCAATGATCACCCCATGATCAATGGCAATCACCGATGCAACCGGCCGCGAAGGATCCAGCGTGTAAATCCGGGCGTGATGCAGGAGCTTCATAATATCTTTTCCAATAAGGCATCCAACTCTTCGTCCGAATAATAATAGATGGTGAGTGCGCCGCCCTTCCTGCCATGCTTAAGCGAGACCTTTGTGCCGAGGCTGGTACGCAAACGTCGCTCGATGTCGCTTACATTCGGATTGCCGCTGGTTTTCTTTTTCGAGACCGGCTTCTGCCCCCCGAGTTTGCGCGCCAACTGCTCCGTCTGCCGGACGCTTAAATCCAGGTTGATGATCGAATGCAGGGCCGCTTCCTGCGCCTTGGCAGAATGCAGCGCAAGCAAGGCACGCGCATGGCCTTCGGAGATCTTCTGATCCACCAAGGCCTGCTTAACCGCAGAGGAGGCATCCAGAAGACGGAGCGTATTGGTCACCGCCACACGGCTCTTGCCCACGCGCAGCGCCACCGCGTCCTGGGAAAGCCCAAATTCCTTGATGAGGTGATGAAACGCCTCGGCTTCTTCAATTGCATTCAAATCGGCGCGCTGGACATTTTCGATCAGGGCCAACTCAAGCAGCTGCTGATCCGTGGCATTGCGAATCACCACAGGCACATTCAGCAGCCCGGCACGGCGTGCAGCCTGCAAACGCCGCTCACCGGCGATCAACGTATACACACCGTTCCCGGCCGGAGAGACAATCAACGGTTGGATCACGCCATGCTCGCGGATGGACATCGCCAATTCTTCGAGTTCATCCTCCTTGAAAGACTGGCGCGGCTGACGCGGATTACGCTGGATGGCGCCGACTGCAACTTGTGCAGCGCCGCCAGCGCTCGAAACAGGTTCACCGCCGGGTATGAGAGCATCGAGTCCCTTGCCGAGACCGCTACGTTGAGGCATGTTTACTCCTGTCATCCATCACTGAGAACGCAAAGAAAGAACCCAGGCCTTTGTGTTCAATCACCGGAAACTTTCAAACGATCACCTTTCAATAATTCCTTTGCCAGCGCTTCATACGCTTGTGCGCCGGCCGACGAAGGCGCATAGGCCGAGATGGGCAATCCATAGGAAGGCGCCTCCGCCAGCCGGATGGAACGCGGCACCACCGATTTGAAAACNNAACAGAAGCGAGCGGACGCGCTGAATGGTCTGGGTCAGTTGTCCGAGTCCCTCGAGCGCGAGGTATTCGCATTGAACCGGAACGATGACCCCATCCCTGGCGGCGATCAGGCCGTTGACCGTGAGCAGCCCAAGGGAAGGCGGACAATCAATCAGGATGTAATCGTATTTTTCCGCCAGCGGGGCAACGGCTTGTTTGAGCCGCATTTCACGCGCCAGTTCCTCAACCAATTCGATCTCCGCTCCAGCCAGCGCAGGCGAGGAGGGCAGCAGCGAAAGCTTAAGCCGTTCGTTCAAAAGCACAAAGGGCATGGCCGCGCTTCCAAGCAAAGCCTCATAAGTCCCGCCGTTGACCGTGGACTTATCCACGCCCAGGCAGGAGGTGGCATTGGCTTGCGGATCGAGATCAACCACCAGCACGCGCTGATCCAACTGCGCAAGATAGGCTCCGAGATTGATGGCAGTGGTCGTCTTGCCGACCCCGCCCTTTTGATTGACGAGCGTGTAAATGCGGGCCACTAAAAAACCTCCATCAAACATTCATAAATTTCAAGCCGGGTGGGAATCCCATCCAGGCCGGTACGGGTCACGGAGCGCGCTGAAAGCTGAGTGGCAAAGCGGGCGGCCTCCCACGGATCGCGGGTGGCCTGCAGACGGATGAAAAACGCAGTCGCAAAAATATCCCCGGCGCCGGTCGCATCCACTTCCTCGACCTTCGGTGCGCGGAAGCGGCGCCGGTCGCCGTTCCAATAAAGCACAGAACCAGCATCGGCTTCTGTGACCGCCAATATGCGCGTTTGATGCGCCATGGCTTCGATCAACTCTTCGTCGCCGCCCACATCTTCGCGGCTGATGACCACGGCCCCTGCCTGAGACAATATGCAGTCCGCATTTTGCCATTTGCATGGAAAGATATGCCCATCCTCATTCCATGTCCGCATCCAGCCTTGAGGTGTGACTCCCAGCAGGGAGGGCGATAGGTTCTTCGGCAATTCAGAATCCAACTCCTGTGCGACCGGTCCCAGATGAATAATCGGCGTGCTTCGCCAGGCCTCCGGCACAAGATCAAATGGAATATGCGCTGCCTGATGATGAAGGATTTGCCTGCGCCGCTCTTCACCCGCGTAGATATTCTCAAAGGTGGTCGGACGTCCGGAAGGAGTGGAAACGATCGGAATCCCATCGAGAGATTTCACTGAAGTCCGTTCATCGACAGAAGTTACAATGCCCACGCGCAAGCCAAGCGCACGGGCGGTCAAGGCAGAGAACGCCGCCGTGCCGCCCAGACGGGAACCCTCCGACGTGAGATCTTGTGTGATATGGCCGATCACAAGATAATCCACTGCCTGAAACGGGGCGACAGCGTGCATAAACGAATTATACCGTGATAAGAAAATAAAGATGCGCAAAAAGTGACGCCCACCTTCAAGGTGAGCGTCACTCAACAATACTATTCTTTTGGCAAAATGGCGATCTTGCGGTGCGGCTCTTCACCGGAGCTTTGCGTCGTCACCGTCGGATGGTCGCGCAACTCCATATGGATCACGCGCCGCTCGGCGGCCGGCATCGGCTCAAGCGACAACTTTCGGCCAGTCTTGGTGACCTGGTCCGCCATACGCTGCGCCAACTGGCGCAGCTGCCGTTCACGGCGGTCGCGATGTCCTTCCACATCCACAATCAAGTGAATGAACTGCTGAGTTTCCTTGCCGACCATGAGCGAGGCAATATATTGAAACGCATTCAAGGTTTCGCCCCGATGGCCGATCAGCACGCCCAGGTCAGTGCCGCGAATATCCACCATGATCGGATGGCGGTCCTCGCGCGGCTCGCCATAATGAGCAGAAACCTGGGCCTGCATTCCCATTTGATAAAGCAGTTTGGAAACCACGGCTTCGGTTTTATCCAGAATGGGATCGTGGCCATTCGGAGTTGATTCCGTTTTCTTAACTTCATCAGTTCCGGATGCCTTGTCGACTTGTGTTTGCAAAACGTCCGCGCTCTTCGGTTGCGACACAGGCCGGACAGGTTCCTTATCTGGTACCGAAGCGCGCTTTTCAGCTTTCGGTTCGCGCTTCATGGCGGGCTTTTCCAGCGTGGCCGGTTCGGCCGGTTCGGTCCCCGGCGGCGGATTGATCGTCAATCTGACTCGCACCTGGCGCCCGCCCAATCCAAACAGCCCTTTATTGCCCGAATCCAGCACTTCGACACTCACCGCGTCGGCCGGCAATCCAAGCTGGGCCAGACCCTGCGCGAGCGCTTCATCAACTGTCGGAGCAATGATTTCCAGCGTAGTTCGCTTATTCATCGTTAAACTCCCTGTGGTCCTGATTATTTACCATTTTTGGCGTTCGATGAAGCCGGCTTACTACCGCCCGGCAAAAGGTTGCGCCAGTTGACGCGCCCCATCATCGCATATTGAGCGATACCCAGGAGGTTGCTGGCGACAAAATAAATCGCCAGCCCTGAGGCGTAATTGAGCACCAGCCAGCCAAGGAAAAGGGGCATGTAAATGCTCATCATGTTATTCATGCTGGCGGTCTGGTCGTTGGGATTACTGGAGGGCGGAAGGGTCAGCTTGGTTTGCAGGTATGTGGTGAACGCAACGACGATCGCCAAAGTCGGGAAGCCATAAGGCAGGAAGGAAAGCGTAAATCCGCCGGGGAAAGGAATGCCTTCAGGACGTCCAAGATCCATCCATAAGAAATGGCTGTTGAGCGGAATGAGGCCCGCAGCATTATTCATGAACGGATATAGGCTGCGCCCCAGTTGAAGCAGGGTCAGCGGCGTAGACGCCAGGGCGCGCGTCACACTTTGATACAGACCGATGATGATCGGGAACTGGATCAAGGTCGGCAGGCAGGAAGCGAACGGATTAATGCCGCGTTCCTTGTAGACGCGCATTTGCTCCTGCGCCAGTTTCTCGCGATCCTTGGCGTATTTCTTTTGAATCTCCAGCCAGTCCTTATCGGTCTGCAAATCCTGCATCACTTTGGCGCCTTTTAATTGCTGGGCATTCAAAGGCCAGGTGATGGCGCGGATCAGAATGGTAAACAGAATAACCGCCAGGCCAAAGTCACGGCCGATGAAGTTATAGATCCACAACAGGACATTCGTAAATGGGTTAAGAATAATGTAGTCCCACCAGGACATATATACTCCTTCTATTTGCCGTCAAAGTGCCACGGTAACATACTGCCGTCCTTCTCATTGACGGCATACAATAAATACGGAGCGCCCAGCGGAGCGACCAGAACGAGATTTCCGGAAGCAATAGGAGCCGTATAAATTTTCCCGCCAACGGAAGTGGACCAAAGCACCTTTCCGTTGTGATCGAGAGAATAAACGAAACCCGATTCGGTGGCGACAATGACGCCATCCGTAGCCAAAAGCGGACTGCCCGTAATCGGCCCATCCGGTATGACATTGGCCCAGGAATTCTGACCGCTGGAGGCATCCAGCGAATACAGCTGCCCATCAATATCGGCAGCGTACACGTTCGAACTATTGAAGGCTGGATCGCTCCATACCCAGGCCTTTGTCTTTGCTGTCCAGCGAATCGAACCATCTGCGCTATTAATTGCGAAAACCTTGGATCCGAACGAACCAACATAAAGCGTGGTCTTATCGGCGCTCAATGCGGGAGAACCTGCGACCGATCCGCCCAAATCAACCTTCCACGTGATCTTTTGTGAACCGGGATCAATGGCATAGAGGAAATGATCCAGCGAGGTGAGAAAGATCAATTTGCCATCCGTGACCGGAGCGCCCCACAGCGGCTTGCCGATAGACAAGGACCAAAGCAATTGACCGGTCGCCAGCTTGAGCGCATACAGCGAACCGTCATTGTTGGGCGCGTAGAGCGTATCATTGAGCGCCAACGGCTGGGCGATCCAGCGATCCTTCCCGCCGGTAAAGGGCGCCGGCCATTTCTCTTTCCCCGTAGCCGGATCAAGACTAATCAAGCCCTGATCGGTTCCAGCGCTGCCTACAATCAACTGGCCATCGGGTGTGATCAGCGGGGATGCAAAAAATTCCTGTGCCCCCGCCTTATCGGGATACTGCCACAACTTCGTGCCATCACTCAAACGTGCGGCATAAATGTACTGGCCGTTGGCAATATAGGCGTTGTTCGTGTCCGCAGACAGACCGGGCCAGCTCGTCCCGCGCATAGCAGCGCCGGAACAGGCGCCCAGCAGGATGGCGCCGAGCAAGATGAAAGAAATCAGGGTTAAGCGTTTCATTGAAAAGAATCCAACTCCTTACAGAACGGGGTCGTATCCCCCGGGATTGAACGGGTTACAGCGAAGCACACGCCAGATAGCCATGACGAAGCCTTTCAGCGCGCCGTATTTGTAAATGGCCTGGTACCCGTAATGCGAACAGGAAGGATAAAAGCGGCACGTTCCCTCAGGCAAGCCGTGCGAAAGGGTCATTTGATATAAGCGGATCAACGATAGAATCGGGAGGCGCGCCCAATTGCTCGGAGAGCGCGGCAGATCGCGCAGGCGCGGTTCATTGGGATAATCATGCGGTAAATAGAATTCAGACTGCATTCGGATCGGAAATCAAATGAGCGCGTCCTAAAAGATTGAGCAGGGCCTGGCGGGTGGCGGTTAAATTGGAGGCTGCCAGCGCGGGACGGGCAATCAGGACCAAGTCCCAGCCGGATGATAGGGTGGAAATCAAAGGCCGCATCGCTTCGCGCAGGAGGCGTTTGGCCCGATTCCGTTTGACCGCAGTTCCCACCGTTCGGCCCGCGGCAACGCCCACGCGAATCTTCATTTCATCATTGGCCTGTGCGATCAGCACAATAAGCGGGTGGGCATATGACTTGCCAGATTGCCGCACCCGCATGAAGTCCTGTGACCGGGTTAAGCGGAATTTTCGCTGCACCCGTACCTCGAGCATCCCTGCANNGCGCAAACGGCGGCGCTTGAGCACTGCACGCCCGTCCGCGGTGGCCATGCGTTGCCGAAAGCCATGCACGCGCACACGTCGGCGGATCTTGGGTTGATAAGTTCTCTTCGGCATTACTTACTTCCTCATTCCATTCAAAGGATAATTGCAATTCCCGACAATCCGGGAACCGGCAGTCGGTTTAACTGGCACAGTATTATACCGTAAGGCTTTGGATTCGGTCAAAGGTCAATCAGCGCCATTTTTCCGCGGCTCGCGCACCGGATACACGGGGTGCGCCAGCAATTCGGAAAGTTTCTTCGCTCCCTCCGAGCTGGCAACGGCAATGATCTCATCGCCGGCTTGAAGGACGCTGTCGCCGCGCGGCAGGGTCATTTTGCCGTCGCGGATGATGGCGGCGATCACACAATACTCCGCCAAATCCAAATCCTTGAGCGCAAGGCCAATCGCTTTTGCGCCCGGCGGGATCTTTTCCTCCACCACCGAATAATTCCCGCGCCGGATCTTGAAGAGGGTCATCATATCGCCCAGCGACATTTCCTCCACGACCAACCTCGCCAGGATGTCCGCCTGATTCAGGGCAATATCCACGCCCATCTCCGGCGTGAACAGCCAGGCATTCTTCGGGTTATTGATCCTGGCGATCACACGCGGCACGTTGAATTCAAAGCGCGCCAGCGAAGTCACCACCAGGTTGGTGTCATCGGAACCGGTCACCGCGGCCAGGACATGGCATGTCGAAATTTCCGCCTGTTCGAGGACAAGCGGCGAACTTCCATCGCCTACCAGGATGGTCTCCAGAGGGACTTCATTCTTCAGTTTTTCCAATAGCGCAGAACGTTCTTCGATGATCTTTACACGGTGGCCCGCCCCCAAAAGCAGGTGCGCCAGATAGGAACCGGTGTTTCCGCCGCCGACAATGATTACGTACATGGCTTACCTCCTTTCCAATCCCAGCATCTCTTCGAGCCGGTCCATGGCCGAAGATAAAACCGATAGATGGACAAGGTCGCCCTCCCTGAATTCCGTGCCTTGAACCGGAAGGAAAGCCTGATCGCTGCGTGTGATGGATACCACTACAATCTCGCCTGGAACCGATATCTGGGCGACATTTTTCCCGATCAATTGGGAAGGCGCTTCCACAACCACCAAGGCGACTTCGCTCCGGCCAAACGTATACAGCACATCCAGGTCGGTGTGTGAAAGCATCTGGTAGATCCGTTCGGCGCCCCAGTTCGTGGAAGAGATGGTGGTCAGTCCGAGCCGCTGATAAATCTCTGCACGCAGAGGGTCATAGAGCCGCGCCACCACGCGCGGCACGCGGAAAATATTGCGGGCAATGCGCGCTGCCACAATGTTGGCATTGTCCGAGGAACTGGAGGATACGAAGGCATCCGCCCGTTCGATACCCGCTTCGATCAGGACGTTGCGGTCGAATCCCAACCCTTGAACCACCCGGCCCTTGAAGTTCGGCCCAAGGCGGCCAATCGCATTGGAATCGTGGTCAATGACTGTCACATCGTGCCCGTGATTGGACATCAACTCACTGACCTGCGAGCCGATCCGTCCACAACCCATAATGATGGCTTTCATACGGAACTACCTCCTCACTGGAACATCAAGCCGGGCGAACATGCTGCATTTTACCAAATCGGCGGTTGAACGTCTTGCGCGTCCATTCCAAAAGATACAAGGCGGGCGCAAAAAGAAACAACACAGGCCAGAAAGACAAAGGAATAATCACATGGTCAAAAGCAAGAGCCAATGGCGGGATATAGATCAACATCCAAATCACGAGCACTTCGAGCGCCACGCCCAACCAGAGCATGGGATTGCTGAACCAGCCCTGCTGCCGGTTATGAGCCTTGAAAGTACGGCAGGCA